>JAPKGY010000480.1 GCA_026647385.1 Phycisphaerae bacterium
ACGTACGCCATCGTCCTCTTCCTTGCGCTGGCATGGCGCGAACTTGCGGAGAAACGCTGGTTTCAAATCCTGCTGCTGGTCTTTATTCACGAGGACAAGATTTCGAGCGTGACCAAGCTGGTCCCGCTGCTCGAGAAGGTTGCGAAGGCCAAGCGGCCCCTGCTGGTGATCGCCGAGGACGTCGAGGGCGAGGCGCTGGCCACCCTGGTGGTCAACAAGCTGCGCGGGATCCTGGACGTGTGCGCGGTCAAGGCTCCGGGCTACGGCGACCGCCGCAAGGCCATGATGCAGGACATCGCCATCCTCACCGGCGGCAAGTACATCATGAAGGACCTGGGCGTCGAGTTGGACGGCGTGGCCATCGCCGATCTGGGGCAGGCCAAGAAGGTCACGGTGAACAACGACTACACGACGATCATTGAAGGCGCGGGGGATACGAAGGCGATCAAGGCCCGGGTCGAGCAGATCAAGAAGGAAATCGAGATTACCACGAGCGATTACGACCGCGAGAAGCTCCAGGAGCGGCTGGCGAAACTGGCCGGCGGCGTCGCCCAGATCAACGTCGGGGCGGCCACCGAGACCGAACTGAAGGAGAAGAAGGCCCGGATCGAGGACGCGCTGCACGCGACGCGAGCGGCTATCGAGGAAGGGATCGTGCCGGGCGGCGGCGTCGCCCTGGTGCGGTGCATCCCCGCGCTGGACAAGGTGAAGTGCGACGGCGACGAGCGGATCGGGGTCGAGGTCGTGAAGCACGCCCTGTCGGCGCCGTTGAAGCAGATCGCGGCCAACGCCGGCCAGGAGCCGGGCGTGGTGTTGGCGAAGGTGATGGCCAAGTCCGGGTCGTTCGGCTACAACGCCGAGAAGGACACCTACGGCGACCTGGTCAAGGACGGGGTGATCGACCCGGCCAAGGTCGTGCGTGTCGCCCTCGAGAACGCCGGAAGCGTCGCTCGGATTCTGCTGACCACCGACTGCATCGTGACCGAGAAGCCTCAGAAGAAGGACAAAGGCGGGGGCGGTCATGGCCACGACATGGACGAGATGGGCGGCATGGGCGGCATGGGCGGCATGGGCGGCATGATGTGACGATGGCCACGACTCCTCGTGCGCGACGGGGATCTGCGAACCGAAAACGAGTGAATCAGGGATTCGTACAGGAATAATGCCCGGATGCGGGCGTACATACCCAGGAGAGATGGACAATGGCGAAACTGAAGATCAAGCCTCTGGATGACCGGATTGTGGTCGAGCAGTCGGAAGCGGAGGAGAAAACCGCGGGCGGGATCGTGCTGCCGGACACCGCCAAGGAGAAACCGCAGCGCGGGACGGTGGTGGCGACGGGGCCGGGCAAACTGCTGGACAGCGGCGAACGCGGGCAGATGAGCGTGAAGGTGGGCGATCAGGTGTTCTACGGCAAATACGCGGGCAGCGACGTCGAGATCGACCGGAAGAAATACGTGATACTGCGCGAGAACGACGTGTTGGCGATCATCGAGTGAGGGCGGTTGTGTCGCCGGCCCGCGCGTCTGTTCCAATCGAAAGGCCGCGCGGGTCGCCGCGGCGACGAGCGCTGAAGCCCGCGGCACTTTGGATCGCACGTTTGAGATGAAAGGCGTATGAGGAGCGAAGAGATATGTCGAAGCAGATGATGTTTCAGGACGTTGCCCGGCAGCAGATCCTGGAGGGTCTCAGCAGGTTGGCGGGGGCCGTCAAGGTCACGCTGGGCCCGACCGGGCGGAACGTGATTTTGCAGAAGTCGTTCGGCTCGCCGCGGATCACCAAGGACGGCGTGACGGTCAGCAAGGAGATCGAGTTGCCCGACCCGTTCCAGAACATGGGCGCGAAGATGGTGAACGAGGTCGCGAGCAAGACGAGCGACATCGTGGGGGACGGCACGACGACGGCGACGGTGCTGGCCGAGGCGATCTATCGCGAGGGTTTGAAGAACGTCACCGCGGGCGCGAATCCGATGGCGTTGAAGCGCGGGATCGACGCGGCGGTGAAGGCGGCCGTCGAGTCGATCAAGGCCCAGTCGGTGAAGGTGAAGGGCGACGACATCGCCAAGGTCGGGACGATCAGCGCGAACGGTGACGCCGAAGTGGGCCGGCTGTTGGCTGAGGCCCTCGAGCAGGTCGGCACCGAAGGCATCATCGAGATCGAGGAGGGCAAGAGCCTCGAGACCGAGAAGGAAGTCGTCGAGGGGATGCAGTTCGACAAGGGCTACATCTCGCCGTACTTCATGACCAACCCGAACACGCTGGAGTGCGTGCTCGAGGATGCGTACATTCTGATCTACGAGAAGAAGATCTCCAACGTGCGGGACATCGTTCCGCTGCTGGAGAAGGTGCTGACGACGGGTAAGCCGCTGCTGATCATCGCGGAGGACCTCGAGGGCGAGGCCCTGGCGGCTTTGGTGGTCAACAAGCTCCGCGGCGTGTTGAACGTTTGCGCGGTCAAGGCGCCGGGGTTCGGCGATCGCCGCAAGGCCCTGCTCGGCGACATCGCGGTTGTGACCGGCGGCAAGCTGATCAGCGAGGACCTGGGCCTGAAGCTGGAGAGCATCGAGCTGGCCGACCTGGGCAAGGCCAAGAAAGTGATCGTGGACAAGGACGCGACGACGATCATCGAAGGCGCGGGCAAGAAGTCGGAGATCACCGGCCGATGCGACCAGATCCGTTCGATGATCGAGAAGACGACGAGCGACTACGACCGCGAGAAGCTCCAGGAGCGGCTGGCGAAGCTGACCGGCGGCGTGGCGATCATCCGGGTCGGCGGCGCGACCGAGACGGAGGTCAAGGAGCGGAAGGACCTGGTGGACGACGCCTTCCATGCGACCCGGGCGGCCGTGGCCGAGGGCGTGGTCGCGGGCGGCGGCGTCGCCTATCTCCGGGCGATCGAGGATGTGAGGAAGGCGACGAGCAAGCTGAACGACGACGAGAAGGTGGGGGCGGACATCGTGGTGCGGGCGCTCGAAGCTCCGGTCCGCCAGATCGCCGAAAACTGCGGCCTGGACGGTGCGGTGGTGGCGGCTGAGATTCTCGATCGCGGCGGCAAGATCGGCTTCGATGCCCGCAGCGGCGAGTACGTCGACATGTTCAAGGCGGGGATCATCGATCCGGCCAAGGTGACCCGGACCGCCCTGGAAAACGCGGCCAGCGTGGCGAGCCTGATGCTGACCACGGACGTCCTGGTGACCGACCTGAAGGATGACGAGAAGGAGGTCGCCGGGGCCGTGCGATAGGTCCGACGCGGGTCAGGCTCATGGAGCGGAAATCGAAAAGGACGAATGACGACAGCCGAATGACGAAGGGTTCGCCGCGGTTGCCCTGGCGACCGCGGCGAATCTCGCCTTCGGGGAACCGAAGTCCGGGTCACGAAGGATATCCGCCGGCAATGGACCCGTGACCGCCGGCAATCGGGGTCCTGACGCATTCGGGTCATCTTCGCCATTCGTGATTCTTTCGACATTCGGGCTTCGTCATTTGGCACTGTCCGGGCATCCGGTCGGACGGCATCGGTGACGGACGCGAGTACTATGCCGGTGGCGGAAAAACGCGACTATTACGAAGTGCTCGGCGTGTCTCGCGACGCGGGGCCCGACGAGATCAAGAGAGCCTACCGGCAGGCTGCGCTCAAGCATCATCCGGATCGCAATCGCAACGACCCGAATGCCGAGGTCCGGTTCAAATTCGGATCGAAATCGCAGCACCCGAACTTTTTCAATAAGCCATACAAAGTCTACATGGAAACCCGCAAGGTCGGGTATCAGGGGCAGCCGAATC
>JAPKGY010000481.1 GCA_026647385.1 Phycisphaerae bacterium
ACACCTCCACGTGGTCCCGGCACCGCCCGCCGAGCAGCTCGTACACCGGCACGTTCAGCGCCTGACCCTTGATGTCCCACAAGGCGATGTCGATGCCGGAAATCGCCGAGCCGATCAGCCGATCCGCCGGATAGAACCCGCCGCGGAACATCTCCTGCCACAAATACTCGATTCGCATCGGGTCCTTGCCGATCAGCCACTTCTTCATGTGCTCGACCGCCCCGATGATCGCCTTCCACCGCCGCTGCAGACCCGCCTCCCCCACGCCTGTCAAACCCGCATCGGTCTCAACGACGACCGGAACCAAAGTCCGCCCCGGCGCCTGCACCGGACAAACCTGAATGTCGGTAATCTTCATGATGGTCGCTCCGCGTGGATCCCAGATTGAACTACCTCATCGACACACCGTGGAGGGTGAGAAGGTCGAATGACCAATGAATGACGAAATACCCAATGACGAACGATCAAGGAAGAATGCGGGGCTTCCGCCGTCCGTCGCCGTCCCTTCGTCATTGCTTCCATTCGTCATTCTTTCGCCATTTGACATTCGCCATTCTTTCGTCATTCGTCATCCGTCATTCGATATTCCCCACCCCCACCCACCGCCTGCACTTCGAATCATCCGCCTCGCAACGTTCCTTCATACACTTCCGGATTCACCACATACCCCGGCCTGTCGCCCTTCAACACCGCCAGCGCGCCCTCCAGCGCACATTGAAACACCGCGTGCATGCCTTCGATCGCCCGGTTCCCCAGGTGCGGCGTAAACACCACGTTGGGCAGGCCGATCAACGGGCTGTCAGGCCGGGCGGGCGGATCGTCCAGGCCCGCGCCCGCCAGACGACGATTCACGATCGCCTCCGCCAGCGCCTCCTGGTCCACCAGCTCGATCCGGGCGGCGTTGATCAGGTACGCCGTCGGCCGCATCAGTTCCAGCTCCCGCGCCCCGATCATGCCGGCCGTCTGACCATCCAGCCTCACGTGCAGCGAAACGAAATCGCTCCGCCGCAGCAACTCATCCAGGCCGACCAGCTCGATCCCCTGCTCGGCCACGAACACCCGATCAGGCCTCGGCTCGACAGCCAACACCCGCATCTCGAAACCCGACGCCCGCCGCGCGACCCGCCGGCCGATGTTGCCCAACCCGATGATCCCCAGCGTCTTGCCCCAGACCGACACCCCGATCCCCCGCTCGTAACCTCCGCGGCAAACCTGCTCGTGATGCCGGGGAATCTCCCGAGCGACCGACAACATCAAACCCCACGTCAGGTCCGCCACCACCTCCGCCCCTTCGCGCACCGGAGCGTAAGTGACCACGATCCCGCATCGCGTCGCCGCAGCTACGTCCAGCCAATCGTATCCGCTGGCCGCGATCGACAGCACCCGCAACGACCTGTGCCGCTCCATGTGCTCAGCCAGCGGAAGATTGCGGATCGACGCCGGCAGGATCAACGCCTGGGCCCCGTCCAGAATCGAATCCACCTCCTCCAGACGGAGCGAGCGAAAACGATCCTCGCCCACCCACTCCCAATCCTGCGCGTTCAGCCAGGCCCGATGCCCCTCCAGGACGTCCAGACACGTGCTGTTCAGAATCAGGATTCTCGGCCTTGTCTTCATGCGCATGCCACCGTCTGCGGTTCACAGAACTCGAGCAACCCTTCGATCCCGCCTTCCCGGCCGAAACCCGACTGCTTCATCCCGCCGAACGGCGCTTCCGGCGTCGGGCCGGTCCCGGTGTTCACACCGACGTGACCGAACCGCAGCCGCCCAACCACTCGTTCGATCCGCTTCACGTCTGACGTACACACGTAAGCCGCCAGTCCGAAGGGCGTGCCGTTCGCCAGCGCCAACACTTCCTCCTCGTCCTCAAACGTGCTGATCGCCACCAGAGGCCCGAAGGTCTCCTCCCTGCACACCATCATCTCCGGCTTGACGCCGGTCAGCACCGTCGGCGGATAGAAACACCCCCAGTCCTCCGCGGGCCGGGCCGGATCGTCGCCGACGATGCGCTTCGCCCCGCGGGCCAACGCGTCCCGCACGTGCTCCGCAACCTTGTCGAAACCCTCCCGATTGACCATCGGGCCGATGTCCGTATCCGGATCGAGCCCGTTGCCCACCTTCAGCCTCCGCGCTCGCGCCGCCACACCTTCCGTGAAACGCGCTTCGATCGCCCGATGAACGTACACCCGATTGGTACACACACACGTCTGACCACCCGCCCGGAACTTGTTCGCCACCATCGCGTCAGCCGCCGCCTCCACGTCGGCGTCATCGAACACGATAAACGGCGCGTTGCCGCCCAACTCCATCGCCAGCCGCTTGATGTGCAAAGCCGTGTCCCGGATCAACGTCCTGCCCACTTCCGTCGAGCCGGTGAAGCTGATCACCCGAACGTCAGGATGCGAACACAAGACCTGACCGATCGGGCCCGCCTGACCCATCACCAGATTCAACACGCCCCGCGGAATCCCCAGCCTGTCCGCCAGCGCCCAGAACGCGACCGAAGCCAGCGGGGTCAGCTTGGCCGGCTTGGCCACGATGCTGCATCCCGCCGCGATGGCCGGCGCCAGCTTCTTGGCCAGCATCGCCAGCGGAAAGTTCCACGGAACGATCAATCCGACCACGCCCGCCGGCCGATGATGGACCGTCCACCGACAGTTGCGAATCCGCCCGGGCAAAACCCGCGCCGCCAGATGACCCAACTGGTCCGCGTAAAAGCTGAAGAAGCCCGCCGCATACTCCACCTCCGCCACCGACTCCTTCAAGGGCTTCCCGTGTTCGAGCGTGATGATCCGGGCCAACTCCTGCCTCTGCTCCATCAGAACCTGATGGATCCCGCGCAGCCAAGTCCGCCGTTCATCCACCGACGACGGCGACTGCAACGCGCGGACGCCCGCCTCCACCGCCGCCCGCGTCTCCCGCTCGCCCAGGTCCGGAACGTCCGCCAGATGCTCGCCGGTCGCGGGATTGATGACCGCAAACGTCGCACCGCCAGCCGCACCAACCCACCGCCCGCCGACAAACCCCTCAACATGCTCCAGTAAACCCGATCGAATCATGGCTCAGCCGTCCTCTGTATCACGATTCGCGAACAAAACGTATTGCAACCTCGCCTCCTCGCGCCCTCCGCAATCGGGAACCCGCTCCCCTCCCTTCGCACTCTTCCCCCCCTCCCTTCACACCCTTCTCACCGTTCACACACGATACCTGCCGCGGACACAACCCGCACCACCCGCCCCAATCCAGGGCGTCCCCGTGCCAACCCGTCGGGTCCCTGGTCGCCGTGGCGTTAGCCGGTCACACCGTTCATGCCGACGCGGACCGCCTTCTTGCGGTCCCGCGCCCGAACGGAATCCGCCGGAAAAACATCCGTGCGGCTCCCATGGCCCTCCCCCGCAGGGCTCTATCCTTCGACCGATGCCCGCAAGCACTCGATGACAACTTCCGCCATCTCCCGCGTCGTCAACTCCCCGCCCAGGTCGGGCGTGGCGGCTCCCGAGGCGAGGGCGTCGTCCACAGCCGTCCGAATCACCTCCGCCGCTCGATCCAACCCCAGCCAGTCCAACATCATCGCCCCGCTCAGAATGGCCGCGATCGGATTGGCGATGCCGCGCCCGACGATATCCGGCGCCGAGCCGTGAACCGGCTCGAACAAAAGGGGCAAATGCGATGCGACGCAAACATCTCGCTCATGCCGGTGAATGAGGACGGCTCTTTTGCGCAAAGCGGCTTCAATGCGAAAATTGAAGTAAAAAATTTGAATTCATTCCGTGCGGTGGAGC
>JAPKGY010000482.1 GCA_026647385.1 Phycisphaerae bacterium
ATCGCTGCCCCAGGTTCCGCTCGTGGTGTTCGCGATGAAGCCGGTCATCACAAACAACTGGGGCGGGCGGTAGAACGCGGCCTTCTCATCATCCGCGGCGCTGATGTGAATCTTCGGCTGTGCACGTCTTCCACCCGCTTTCGATGCGCACCCGCCTCGGGCACGTGCGGGACATCATACCATAAACCTCAAACTGACCGATTGCATCCGCCCCGGCCAAGAGCGCGGTCCATGAGTTCATTCGGTGGAGGGTCGTTTCTCCACGGCGGTCCATGCCACGGGGTTCCTCAGACCCGCTCGTCCCCTTCCGGGGGCTGAGGCCGGGCGATCGGTTCGGGCACCCGTTCGAGGATGGCATCCACCAGGCCGTAACCGACGGCCTCCTGGGCGTCCAGCCACTTGTTGCGGTCGCAATCGCGCTCGATCTGCTCGAGCGGCTTGCCGGTGTGCTTGGCGAGGATCTCGTACAGGCGGACCCGCAGCCGGATAATCTCCTGGGCCTCGATCGACAAGTCGGTGGCCGGGCCTTCCAGGACGCCGCCGATCAGCGGCTGATGAAGCAGCAGACGGGAATTCGGCAGGACGTACCGCTTGCCCTTGGTCCCTCCGCACATCAGGACGGCGGCCATGCTCGCGGCCATGCCCACGCAGAACGTGTTCACATGGCAGCGGAGGAACTGCATCGTGTCGTAGATCGCCAGCCCGGCAGACACCGACCCGCCGGGCGAATTGATGTAAAAGTTGGTCGGCGACGTGGTGTCCTCGTTGGAGAGGAAGAGCATCTGGGCGATGATCGTGTTGGCCATCGCGTCGTCGATGCCCCCGCCGAGGAACACGATCCGGTCCTTCAGCAGACGGGAGTAGATGTCGTACGCCCGCTCGCCCCGGCCGGTCTTCTCGATCACGATCGGAATCAGGTGTTGACCCTGCATTACAAGCTCCTGCTCACGGCTTCTTTTTCTTCTTCTTGTCCTTGTCGGGCTCGGCCAGGATCTCGTCGACCAGTCCGTACGCCAGCGCTTCGTCGGCGTTCATGAACCGGTCGCGCTCGATCTCGCGCTCGATCTTTTCGGGCGGCTGGCCCGTGTGCCGTGCCAGCAGATCGTTCAACAGTTTCTTGTCTTTCAGAATCTCCTCGGCCTGGATTCGGATATCTTCCGCCTGGCCGGTGATCCCGCTGTACGGTTGGTGCAACATGATCTTGGCGTGCGGCAGCGCATACCGCTGGCCCTGGGTGCCGGCGGCCAAGATGATCGCGGCCCCGCTCGACGCCTGCCCGATGCAGTAGGTGGCGACGTCGCACCCCAGAAACTGCATCGTGTCGTAGATCGCCAGCGTCTGGTCCACCAGCCCGCCCGGCGAGTTGATGTACAGGTTGATCGGCTGGTCCCGCTTGATCGACTGGAGATACAGCATCCGCATGATCACGATGCTGGCCGTCCGCTCGGTAATCGGGCCGGCCAGGAAGATGATCCGGTTCTCCAGCAGCAGGTCCTCGATGGACATCTCCCGGTACCGCTGGTACGGCGGGGGCTGCTGATCGACTACACGCAGAATATCGTGCGGCTTGGTCATGAAGTCCCTTTCTCCTGGCACCTTGCGGAGGGTGCGTATGCACCACACGTCTTCTCCCGGCGAAGGTCCCGTTCCGGCTGCGGACCGCGAAAACGCGGCCTGGTTCAGGTCGCGTCCGCCGCGTCGTCGGACGCCTTGCGCTTTTTCGGCGGAGTTCGTTTGGGCTTCGCGGGCTTGGCATCCGCCGCTTCGTCGGGGGCCTGCTCCGCCTCCGCCTCGGCCTTCAGTTTCCCGCCGGATTCTTTCTTATCGGCAGCCTTGGCTTTGGTCTTGCTCTCCGGCTGCCCCTCCGCAACCTTCGCCTGCTCGAGCAGTTTGGCCACGATCTTATCGTCACGGATGCGTACGTAGAGATTCTCCAGCCCGTTCTGCTTCACGAGATCTCGCGGACGCGGTCGAACCGCCGCCCCTGCCGGCGGGCGATGGCCGCGATCTGGGCGTTGATCTCCTCCTCGGCCACGTCGACGTCGAATTTCTCAGCCAGGTTCTCGAATACGAACGCCAGCTTCATCGACGTCACCGCGTCGGCCCGCGCGCGGGTCTTCAGCTCGTCCAGAATCTTCTCCACCTCGGCCGGCGGAACACCCTGCTCGTACAGTTCGAGCATCCGACGCATGGTCACGTGATTGACCTGCCGCTCCGACAACCGCTCCGGCAACTCGAACGACGTGTTCTCCAGCAGGTACTGGCAGATCTGGTCGGCCATCGCCTGCCGGGCCTGCTCGCCAACCCGGCTTTCGAGGTCCTTCCTCACCCACTGGCGCAACTCGCTCTCAGTCTCGAAGCCGAAGTGCTTGAAGAATTCCTCGTTCATCTCGGGCAGGTCCAAACGCTGGATCTGGCGGATCGTGATGGCGAATTCCGCCGGTTTGCCGCGGAATTCCTCCTTGACGTAGGTATCCGGAATCTGGCCGGTGATCGTTCTGACCTCGTTGACCTTCGCGCCGGCCAGCGCGTCGCCGAGCTTCTCAAGAACCACGCCGTCCACGACCTGGGAACGGGCAGCCAGTCGGACGTTCTGCTCCTCCTTGAGGACCGTGTCGCCCGAGGTCATCTGGATGTCCGCGGTGAGCACATCGTCCGTCTGGACGGGCCCTTCGCCGGCCGACACGTACGTGCCCAGCATGCCCCGCAGCCGGTCCATCTGGGCATCCACCTTGTCGTCGGTGATTTCGATCACCGGCCGGGTGACCGGGATCCCGTCGAGTGCGGGCAGCGTGAACTCCGGCCGAACCTCGACCTCGCACGAGAAGCTGAACGGCCCTTCCTTGGGAACTTCCAGGATTTCCAGGGCTTTTTGCGGGCCCACCAGCGTCTGGGTCGTTGCCCCCTTCTCGGTCACCCAGATCAACGGATCGCCCAGCACCTTGAGATCGGTCTTTTCCGTGGCGGCTGTATAGCCGACGGTCAGAAACTGCTGGACCAGCGTCTCGCCGACGTCGTGGCCGAACCGCTTCTCGAGCAGACGCCGGGGCGCCCGCCCTTTGCGGAACCCGGGCACCAGAGCCTCGCGGCGCAGCTCCTCGTACTGGTCGTCGAGTTGCGCGTCGATCGCGTCCCGCGGCACGGTGATCGTCAGCTTTTTGCGGAGCGTCCCCACGTCCTCGACCCGGACGTCGATTTTCTCCTTCAGCTTCTCCTGGAGCGACGGCTCAGCCGTTTTCGTCTCTGCCTCGTCGCCACCTTCCGTCTGCTGACCCTGGATATCCTCTTCCGCCATGGAAACGCTCTCCTGCAATGACAACAAAAAAGCCAACCGCCGTCGCCCGTCTTCCTCACGCCGACCGTAAACAAGCGTTGGGTCTTTCCGGGCGAAGCCGATTGGCTTTCCTGACCTTCCACGATCGAAGCCAACGCCTGGGCTGCACCGTCCCTCGACGCCGGCAGCCGGTACCCCACGATCGCGGACAACCATTTGTCAAAAGCGGGTGATGGGACTTGAACCCACGACATTCACGTTGGCAACGTGACGCTCTACCACTGAGCTACACCCGCGGGTAGCCCCGCATGATACAGACCCTATCGGCCGATGCAACCCCCGCACTCCTGGAATCTCGCGGCCCTCGACGGCGCGGACCGAGCCGCGCGCTCCGGGGGGGCGAGGGGGCCGCACGGCGAGGCCAATCGCACCGGCGAGGTCTGCATCCTTGATCTCGCCCGGCGACGCCGAAAACCGGGATGGTGGTTGTAAACTAATTATTA
>JAPKGY010000483.1 GCA_026647385.1 Phycisphaerae bacterium
CGTGATAATCCCCTTCAACCGGCGGTCGATCGCAATCGCTTCGGTCACGCCGATCACGATCGGGAATTGCCGGTCGCCGTCGCGCTCCTTCAGAATGATGATCTGCTGCTCGCTCGAGTCGTTGATCACGATCCTGGCGAGATCCATGCGGACTTCCATGACATCATGCTCCGTAACCGCGAGACTACCGACGCATCCGGGGGGTGTCAAGAAACGGAGTTCCCCCGTCCTTCGCCCGGAACTTCAGGGCGGCTGCACGCTCAGCCACCGGCTTGACAAGAACGATTCTACCGATCCAGACGCCCTGAAACCCGAAAAGCATTGTCGTGCCCCGGAACCACCTCGTCCGCGATTTCGTAGACGTCCCGGAGCGACGCGCGAGCCTGCTCCAGGTCGCTGACCTGTTCGAAAACGCGGCCCGCCTCAAAATGCTCCTGCGTCACCACGCAATCGCCGGCGATCACAATCGTCCGCGACGGGTCAGCGAGCAACAGGCCGCACGCGCCCGGCGTCACACCCGGCGTCGGGTACAGGTGTACCTGCGGGGTCAGCCGCTCGCCCGCCGGACGGATCCGCCCCAGAATCTCCCGCTCCTCGCGAACCAGCCGCACCACCTCGTCGTCCGCACTCTCGCCCGCCTCCTCCAGCCGGGTGTTGAGGTCCGCCAGGTGATCCCGCGTCGCCTCGATCTCCGGTTCGTACATCAGCCACGTCGCCTGGGGGAACAAGGCCAGCGACCGGCGGTGCACCGGCCGAAACGTCGTGAGGTAAACCACCTCGATCTGCTCGGGCTTCATCCCGGTCCGCTCGTCCAGCCGAAAACGCAGAACCTCCGCCGGCACCGACGGGTCCACCAGGATCGCTGTCGACCCGCTCCGGACCAGGGTCGTCGTCGCATGCGGCGTCCGCCGCGCCTCCTGCTCGCCCCACAGCCGATTTCGGCTCAAAGTCCCGATGCTGATTACACTGTAGCTGACGCTCATCAGGGGGTCCCGTTCTTTCGGCCTTCACGACGATCGTCGTCCCGGCGACCAGGACCACGGCGACGAGGACGAATTCCACCACCTCGGATCTTCAACTTCGATTGCGGCGTTTCGACGTTCTGACTGGCTGACGGCTCGACGTCTTGACCTCCTGCCGTTTTGCCTTTCTGACATTTTGACGCTTTGACGTTTTGGCGCTTCGACGTTTCGACTTTTTGACTTTTTGACTTTTCGACGATCGAAGCCACCAATCCCTCGACGTCGTGCGGGTCGGCCTCCGCCGCCGCCTCGAAACCCGCCTGACGGATCGCCCGGGTCGTTACCGGCCCGATGCTCGCCAGACGAATACGCCGCAACCCCTCGCTGCGTTCGCGGCCCAGCAACTGCAGCAGGTTCGCCAGCGACGAGGGGCTGGTTAGCGTCAGCCAATCGATGCCTCCGTCATCGAACGCCCTCACGAACGCCTCCGGCAACCCCTTGGGAGAACCCGTCCGGTAGATCGCCAGATCATCGCAGGTCGCACCCGCTCGCTTCAACGCTTCGACCAGATCACCCCGCGCGATCTCCGCGCGCAGCAGCAGCACGCGCCGACCCGCCACACCCGCACGAATCATCGACTCCGCCAACGCTTCGCCGACCGCCTCCCGTGGCACGAGGTCCGGCTGGACGCCGAGCCGGGCGAGCGCCGCCGTCGTGGCCGACCCCACCGCCGCCACCCGCGGCCCCGCGAGCGCCTCGCGATCCAGTCCGAGCACGCTCAGCCGCTCGAACAGGGCGGCCACGCCGTTCGTGCTGGTCAGCACGAGCCAATCATATCCCCGCGCGTGCCGCAGCGCCTCGTCGACCGCACGGTAATCGTCGACCGGACCCACCTGGATGGTAGGCGCTTCGATCACGGAAGCGCCTTGCCGGCGCAATACGTCCGTCAAGACGGACGACTGGTCGGCTGCGCGCGTGACCGCGACGACCAGCCCTTCCAGCGGACGGATCTCATGCGATCCCGCGTTCTCCGGCATGGACGCACCTCACCCACTCGCCGCCTTGTCCCCGTGGGCAGCGAGGCTTAGAATAGCCGCTCGCACCCGGGAGGGAAACCGGGTGGATTTCCGGTGCAGGAGGATTCCGTGTCCAGCAAGACCTATGCCATCCTCGTCGGAATCGGCGCCGCCCTTGCGCCGTTCGCCGCCTTTTCGCTCGCCGATTCCGCGACACAGCCGGCGGGCCCGCCGACATCGACCACCGCGCCGGCCGACCCCGCGCTCAGCCCCGAGGTCGTCGCCATCCTCGATCGTCTCGAACGCAAGGGCACACAGATCGACAGCATCGAGTCGCGAATCGATTACACCAAGATCGACCCCGTGCTCGAGGATCGCCAGGATTACCAGGGACTCCTGCGTTTCAAGAAACTCGAACCCAACCCGCGATTCTTCATCGAGTTCGACACCTTCAAGCACGAAGGGGTGGTCAAGAAAACAAAGCAGTGGCACGTTTTCGACGGCCAGTGGTACATCGAAGCCCGGGAAACCACCGGCACCATCACAAAAACCGAGATCGTCAGGCCGGGCGAGACCCTCGAGGTGTTCAAGGTCGGTAAAGGGCCTTTCCCTCTGCCGTTCGGCCAGAAGAAAGCCGACATCGAGCGGCATTTTACGGTCAAGCTCGTGCCGCCTGCGCCGGGCGATCCGACCAACAGCGACCATCTGGAATGCACCCCCAGGCCGGACACCGAAATGGCCCGCAAGTACGATACCGTCCACTTTTACATCGACCGCAAGCTGGACCTGCCGGTTCGCGTGGAGACGATGGAGAAGCAGGAAGGCAACCGGATCATCGCCTCGTTTACCGAGGTCAAGGTGAACCCCGGGCTCGTGGCCAGTCAACTGAACCTGCCCGAACTGAAGGACTATAAGATCCAGACCGAACCGCTGAGAGGTCCATCCAGCACGCCAGCCGATAGGGACACACGCTAGTGCCGTTTCCGCTAAGCCAGTCTCGCACGGCTCTTGTGGCGCAGGCCTCTTGCCTGCACGGTGCAGCCAAGTCGCCACGGCGAGCCACCTGCGGAGAGATGGCCGCACCACAACGAAACTCTCCTGCCGGAAACGGCACTAGGCAGGCGAATGTCACGAACGCGAGATCCGCCGACCATCTTCACGCATGGCAATGAGGAGGCGACTTTTTTGATCCGAAACCGCAAACGCAAAGCGCGACTGACCGCCCGCACCGCGGACCGTTATCAGCTCTATTCAGCCGCCGTCCAGACGACGGACTCGGAGATCACGTTCCTGACCCGCGTCTTCCGAAAATACAACAACGACCGAAAACCGACGATCATTCGAGAGGACTTCTGCGCCGGCGCCCTGCTCTGCTGCGACTGGGTGAAAGCTTCGCCGAACAACCGGGCGATCGGCGTCGACCTGGACCCCGAGCCGCTTGCTTACGGCCGAAGGCACTATCTGTCCAAGCTCAAGCCCGAACAGGCCGCCCGAGTCAAGCTCTGTCAGGCCGACGTCCTGACCGTCCGTACGCCGAAGGTCGACGTCATCGCCGCGCTCAACTTCTCCTTCTGCGTCTTCAAGAAGCGCGCTCAATTGATGCGCTATTTTTCCCGTTGCCGGACCGCGCTCAGGCCGAACGGCGTCATGGTGCTCGATTTGTACGGCGGTCCCGAGGCGTGCAAGCCGGGCAAGGAAAGGACCCCGCGCGAAGGCTTCACCTACGTCTGGGACCAGGCGGACTATAACCCGATCACCAGCGAGGCGATCAACCACATCCACTTCCATTTCCGC
>JAPKGY010000484.1 GCA_026647385.1 Phycisphaerae bacterium
ATGGCTAGGGGCATGACATAGCCCTCGTTGTAATCGGTATGCTCACCGATGAGATTCACGCGACCGGGCGCCCAGGCCAAGTGGGTCGGTTTGTCCTACCGCGTCGTCAGGGACGCCGATTTCAGCACCTCGCCCGCCCATCGGGCAAAGTGCGATGCACCGACCACTGGCAGATCAAAGCGCTTCGAATTCCTCTGGCGTCAGTCCCGCCTGATTGAGGATGCTGCGCAACGTCCCCAGACACACTTCCGCATGGTGCGGCACGATAGCCACGCGGGTTTCCTCCGATGTGACGCGAACAAACTTGACGTGGCTGCCCCGCTGACCGGCTTCCACAAAACCCGCCGCGCGCAGCCGGCGCCGGACCTCGCGAAAGGAGAGGGGCCTAAGCCGCGCCAACTTCCACCTCGATGCTCGCAACCTTGGGAACAACCGTCGCCGTCGGCGGTTCGAAGTAGAGTTCCAGGGCTTCGCGCAGATTGGAGAGGGCTTCCTCCTCGCTCTGTCCCTGGCTGGCAACGTCCACTTGGGAGCACTGGGCGATAAACCAGTCCCCTTCCCTCCAGACACGGGCGGTAAACGTCTGTTTCATGTGCGTATCCTTTCACCCTGATTATACCACACCTACCGCGTCGTCAGGAACGCCAGTGTTGGCACCTCGCCCAGCAGCCAGGCGGCCACCAACCTCGCGTGCAGCATCAGCATCCGCCGGTAGCTCAGCCGGTACTCGAAGACCGGGTGCGTGACCTCGGTGTCCATCCGCCGCCCGTAGGCCGAGAAAAACCCCTTGCGCCCCGCGTCGGTCAGGGCACACCCGGCGGCTGTTTCCAAGAAATGCCCCTCGGTCAGTTCGCCCCGGTTGAATGCGGAGACGGCCACCGAATCGGCGATGAGCGGGCGGAACGGCTCCATCAGGTCCAACGCCAGCGCCGGCCGCCCCGGCCGGGTGGCGTGCAACGCCCCCAGCGTCGGCTCCAGGCTGGCCAGCCGACACGCGGCCGTACACTCGTGCGTCAGCATCGAATACCCGAAGGACAGGACCGAATTGATCGGATCGGGCGGCGGTCGCCGCTGACGGCCGTTCGCGTCGAATCGGCCCGCCACCCCCGTCGCGACCTCCTTGAACATCCCCGCGAAGTGCGCGAAGTAGATCGCCGCCGCGTTGCCCTCGTGCCCGCGCAGCTCGGCCATCGTCGCGGCGCGTTCAGCCGCACTGACGCTTTCCTGCATGTCGGCGGCCACCCGCGCGGGCAAACCCGGGTGGTTGCGCATCAGCAGCGTCCGCTGGTTGGCGATCTTCGCCACCGTTACCGCGCGGGCCAGTTCCAGGGCTTTCTCGGGACGGTCCAGCACGCGAACCTGGGCGGCCCGGACGGCCGCGCTCGTCGGGCCCAGGGGGTCCATCATCGCGACCAGACGCCCGGCGCCGGAGAGAAACGCAACCGGTACCTCCTGCTCGGCCAACACGGAAAGCGCCTGCGTCGAGACCTGCACCCCGCCGAGTACCGCCAGCGACTCGATGGTCGCCAGGGGAAACTCTCGCACCATTTCGCCGTTCCGATCGGTGACTCGCACCGACTGCCCCCGCACACCGACGCGAACGCCCTCGCGCTGCAGCACGACGTGGATGCCGTCGTCCCTTGGCGGCCAGAGTTTGCGGGGCGTCAGTTGCTCGTCGGCAAGGCGCCCGTCCTCGGCCTGGGCCGTCAAACGCTGCTGATTGATCTCATCCGGCAGACACACCGGCTGAAGCGAACAGCGCGGGCATCTCGGGTCGTTCACCAGCGGCGGCGGACGCGGGCCCTCGGCCGTCCGTCGGGCGGCCTCCAACTCGGCCAACGCGTCGCGCCGCAAAGCGTCGTCGACCCGGACGCGAAGCCGCAACCGTTCGGCTGCGTAGTAGATGTAGGCTTCCGGTACGCTGTAGCCCGCCTCTTCCAGCAGCAGGACCTGCAAACCGACCTGCACGCGATCCGTCGGCCACGGTTCGGGCGCCGGAAGCAACCGCGGCTCCTCCAGCATTTCGTCAGTCGGCTCGGCCGTCCCTCCCGAGCGATTCGGTCTGCCCTTGCGGTACTCGACCGGAACGGCCTTCGCCCCGTTGATCTCGGCCAGATCGAGCGTTGCCGTCAGGCCGAGACGTTCGCTGGTCAGGGCCAGACTCCGCACCGAACGAGGGCGATCGGGGTCGATCTCAGTCTCTTCAAGCTTCTCCACGGCTTTGCGGCCGCGACGATCTGCTCCCGCCTCGGGCACGACGGCGCTGGGACGATCCACGCGCCGATGGACGCCCGCGCCTTGTTCCGTGTCCGCATTCGGCACGAAGACGCCCTCGACCGTCATGTAATAAAAAAGTCGCGGGCAATACGCGTGCTCGGCGACACCGCGTGCTGGCCAGAGTTCTTGCTCCACGCTCACTCCATCGGTAAGTACCCCTGAATGTATAAGACTATGGAAGTGAGGCCTTACCGCCGGCCAATCCGGTTGGTTTTTATCTGGTCCTGCGGTACCCGCAGGCGTTGAAATCGATCTGCCGGCAGAAGGGGTCCTGAAAGGCTTCGTCGCCTCGTCGTCCCGCAATATGAGACTCCGCGACGGATGCAGCAGAGCGATTTTTCGGGATATCGGTGGGTCTCCAGCGCGATCTCCCTGATGTCCGTCCACCTCTGATGGCTGTACATCACTAGTGAATGATGATGTTTTTATCGTAGCATTATATGCAGTAAATACTTACGCGAAAAACGCCACATCTCCCATTGACTCGGCTAGTGCCTAACAGTATACTAACTCATAGATCGGCCGAGGTGCGGCCGATGCCAGCCACGACGAGCCGGCGGTTGGCCAAGGAATTGCCGCCCAGGGATGGGGGCCGCCGGTGTCTTGTTCGCGTTTGCACATCGCTGCAGCCGGGAGGACGCCATGTCACGTCGTGGCCATGTTTTTTCCTCGGATCATTTGACTGGCGGAATAAACAGTGTACACTATACAGTAAACATGCCGACCGGCCCCCAGCCGGCGGCCGAAGGAGCTGGTGATGTCGCCGAGAAAAAAGGAGAGCTTCGGCGAGTTCCTGCGGGCCAGGCGGCTGGCCAAGGACTACAGCCTGCGCAAGTTCGCGGAGATGGTGGGGGTCAGCCCGACGTATCTGTCGCAGGTGGAGCAGGGCAACACGGACCCGCCGACGGCGGATCGCGTCCGCAAGATGGCCGAACTGCTGCTGGAAAACCCCGACGAGTGGATCGCCCGGGCCGGCCGAATGCCCGAGGACCTGCCGGGGATCATTCAGAAACGGCCGCTCGAAATGCCCGAGTTGCTGCGGGAGGCCAACGGCCTCACGGCGGCTCAGCTTCGGCGACTGACGGAAGAGGCCAGGAAGTTGAGGGGAAAGGACAAACACGCATGACGCAACGGATTGCGACGTGGCCCAGGGACGTGCCTTACCTCACAAAGAAACAGATCGAGAAGGAAGCGGCACTCCTGCTGGACGAGTACGCGGGTCGGCATGGCCAGATCGGCAAGCCGCCGATTCCCATCGACGAGATCGTCGAGCTGCACCTTGGCCTGACGCTCGAGGTGAAGGACATGCGCGGCCTGTTCCGGTTCGGCGATGTGCACGGTGCGCTCTGGATGGAGCAGAAGGTGGTCGGCATCGACCGCAGCCTGGACCCGGCCGTCCATCCCAACAAGCGCGGCCGATACCATTTCACGCTGGCCCACGAGGCCGGCCACTGGCGGCTGCACCGCCGCTACTACGTGGACGACC
>JAPKGY010000485.1 GCA_026647385.1 Phycisphaerae bacterium
TTGCTGACCGGGTGGTCGACTTCCATGGGATACTTGCCCGTGAAACAGGCCGTGCAATAGTGGTCCGGCGGGTGCTTCACGCAGGAAAGCATGCCCTCCACCGACAGGTATTGGATGGAATCGACGCCGAGGTAATCCCGGATCTCCTCGACGGATCGCCTGTTGGCGATGAGTTCGGACGGGTCGGGGAAGTCGATGCCAAAGTAGCACGGGTACCGGATCGGCGGACTGGCCACCCGCAGGTGGATCTCCTTCACGCCCGCCTTGCGCAGGGCTCCGATCTTTCCGCGCGTGGTGGTGCCGCGGACGACGGAGTCCTCGACCACGACCAGCCGTTTGCCGCGCACGTTCCGCTTGATAACGTTCAGCTTCATGCGAACCGCCAGGTCGCGCATGCTCTGCTCGGGCATGATGAACGATCTGCCCGCATAGTGGCTGACGGTGAACGCCCGCCCGTAGGGCTGCCCGCTTTGACGCGCATAGCCCATGCCCGCGCAGCGCGCGCAATTCGGGATCGGCGCGACCATGTCCACGCCGGCGGGCGCTTCCTTCGCGAGCTGCGCCCCCATGTCGGCGCGAACCTGATGCACGTTTTCACCGAACACGTCGCTCGACGGATCGGCGAAATAGATCTGCTCGAAGATACAGTGGGCGGGCTTGACCGATCCTCGCGGAACGATCCACTTGCTCGTGACGCCGTCCTCGGCGATGAATACGACCTCCCCCGGCTCGACTTCGCGCCAGAACTCGGCGTCGACGATATCGAGCGCGCAGGTCTCGCTGGCCACGACGATCCCGCCGTTCTCCAGCCGGCCGAGAACCAGCGGCCGAATGCCGAAAGGATCCCGGGCCGCCACGATGCGCCCGGAGAACATGAACAGCAGCGAGTACGCCCCCTGCAGGTGCCGTAAGACATGCACCAGATGATCCCCGCGTTCCAGGTGGCTGGGCTTGGCCAGCAGGTGGACGATCACCTCGGTATCGCTGGTCGTATTGAAGATGGCCCCGTGCTGCTCGTACTCGTCCCGAAGCAGGGCCGCGTTGATCAGGTTGCCGTTGTGCGCGACCGCCACCTGCCCCAACGCATAATTGACCAGCAACGGTTGAGCGTTGCTCTCCAGGCAGGCCCCGGTGGTCGAATACCGCACGTGGCCGATGGCGATCGGGTTCCGCAGCCGCTGCAGCGCCGGGGGGTCAAAAACCTCCGTCACCAGGCCCATGCCCGCGTGGCGGGAGATGAGTCCGCGGTCGCAACTGCAGATCCCGGCCGACTCCTGCCCGCGGTGCTGCTGGGCATAGAGCCCCAGGTAGGTCAACTGGACCGCCTCCGGGTGACCGTAGACGCCGAACAGGCCACAATGGTGCTTTACGGACAGGGGAAACACGCCGATGACAGCCTTTCCAATAAAAGACTTCGACGCAAAAACATACGTTACCCGACGGCCCCCCCAGGGGTCAAGAGCGTCCGATATCCGGACGCCACCGCCTCACCGCGCGCCACCGCCACCGCGGCGCCATCGCGCCCCGCGCCACGATCGGACCGGCGTATCCAGAGGTGTCGACAGACTCCCCGTTTAGCCGCGACCCGAAGGGGAGCGCTCCTGACACCACCACAAGAACTCCTTCCAAACCGCTAAAAAAACCTATTCACAACCGGCCGGCCGGCACCCGGAACCCGATTTTGCCAAACACTGAGGCGGCGCCGACCGACTAAGTTTTAGGGTTGCGCCGCAACGGCGCCTTTAGCTTGTCTGACGTCCGGTAACGACGCCAGGCCTCGTGTACTGGAACCGCAGCGCACCTGGGAGACCGTCCGCGGCCCGAATCGGTGTGTCATGAACAAGCCCAAGGACATCCTCACGACCGGCGAAGTCGCCCGAATGTGCAAGGTCGCTCCGCGCACGGTGTCCAAATGGATCGACTCGGGCCAACTCCGCGGATACCGCATCCCCGGCAGCCGGGACCGGCGCGTCCCGCTTCAGCAGCTCGTTCGCTTCATGCGCGCCCATGGCCTGCCGATCGACGACCTCGACACCGGCGAGACCCGGGTGCTCCTGTTGGATCGGGATTCGGATTTGTGCGAGTTGATCCAGAACGCGTTGACGAGTACGGGCCGATTCCGGGTCCAGGCCGCCGCGTCCGCATTCGAAGCCGGGGCGCTGGCCGAGGAGTTTCAGCCGGACGTGCTCGTGGCCGATGCCGACGTCCCCGGCGTCGAGGGGCGAACCCTGACCCGCTTCCTCGCAGGCCACCCGGAGCTGTCCGGTACCCACCTGATTGTCACCAGCTCGTCACTCACTCCCGCCGATGAACAGATGTTCCTTCAGCAAGGCTTCCATCACACGATCGCCAAGCCCTTCGATATCCGCCAGCTCATCGAAGCCATTGAGTCCACGCTCGGCGTCCTGGTGTAGCGCATTTCAAGGTCAAACAGGGTACCCAAGCCGCGGGCTTCAGGTCCCCGGGGCGACTCGCCGTCCAGTGATAGGTGCAGTTGACTGCATCAACGATCGCACTCGGAAAACACGGCCCGGATGGGCAACGTCCCTCCCGAAAGCTCGCCTGCGTTTCCCGGATTGCCGACCGGGAGCGTCTCGATGTTCATCGCCCATGCCGGGCCGGCCACAAGGCCGACCATCGCGGCAACTGGTAGAGCTATCTTCGAAACGATCCTGTCTTCGGCCTTCCGGTTGTAGATGAGCTCGAGGAGACAAAGGGCAGAGGGCTATCTTCCCAGTCTCCTTCGCCTGACCCGCATCGCGATCGCACCCAGCGCCAGTGTCGCCATCGTGGTTGAACCACGTCCGCAGCGGCTGCGTGGCTCGACTCGTGTCGATAGCCACCCGGTGCGCCACCTGGACCCAAACGCCTCGTAATTCGCGTCGGCCTGCCCGGGTGATCGAACCATACTCCGTGCGTTCACCGCTGCTGCGAACCGTTGGTGCCAGGCCGGAATAGCCGACCAGCTTGCGGGCCGACGGCAACCGCTTCGGATCGTCCACGGCGGCCAGAAACGTCAGCGCGGCCATCCGGCCCACCTTCGGCATTGTCTGCAACCTCGCGGCTCGCGTGTCCTGACGATCGCTCGCGGCCAGTTCCCGGTCGATATCGCGGATCGACGTCGTCAAATCCTTGAATGTCTCGAAATACGCCGCCACGATCGCCGCCAGGTGCGGCTGACTGAAATCGTTGCTCATCAGATGCTTCCAGCCGATCCGCGTCGCCAATGCCCTCGCCGGTAACAGCGTCCCTTCCTGCCGGACCATGCCCCGGACCACGTTGCACAGCTTCGTCCGGGCCGAGATCAGCTGCCGGCGGGCCACCAGTAGTCCACGAAGGGCTCGAGCCTGGTCGCACGGCATATGCACCGGGTGAGGCAAGGCGTCCAGCCGAAGCAGCAAGGCCAGCGTTTTGGCGTCGATCTTGTCCGTCTTGGACAGGCCTCTCGGCGATCATCCGCACTTTCGTCGGGTTCACCACCGTCACCTTGGCCCCCATCTCGACCAGGGCCTTGTAGATCCAGGCCGTCTGATTGCCCGCCTCGACCGCGATGGCCAGCCCGTCCCGGACGTACCGGCGTAACCGCTTCTCGAAGCCTTCCCGCGTTGTTTCCACCTCGCCCGACATCAGTTTCCGCCCGCTCTTGGTCGTCACGTACGGGCAACTGGACTTGGACGCCACATCGAGACCACAATAGATCACAGCCAACCTCCTTCCGTGTGCTGGGATACAGAACGCAACCACAAATGTTCGTATCCTA
>JAPKGY010000486.1 GCA_026647385.1 Phycisphaerae bacterium
GGGTACATAGAAAGGGGTGTCATTATTGCCACCATCCCATACGATAATATCCGCCTCCTTTTCAGCCTCCGTAAGAATTGCTGCATAATCCACACCTGCATACACTATCTGATCGGGCTCGATCTCGACCGGCAGCGCGATCCGCCGTTCAAAGTCGCCGCTCGCCAGTTCCTGCCGGTAGACCGTGCTGCTCTGGGCGGAAGCCAGCGGGCGCGTGCCCTTGAGCGTCAGTTCGCTGCCGCGGGCGTAAACCTCGATTCGGTCCAGACTCACCCCCGGGATCTCGGCCATGACGATCAGCGATTCACCCTCCTCCCACACGTCCACCGGCGGGTACCGCCTGCCGCGGAGCAGTTCCCCGGGCGTCGAACCCACGAAGTTCTCGAACAGGCGATCCACCTCGTGACGCAAGTCGTCCAGTTGCGGAATGTTCAGCTTCGGAAGCGGCATGGCTGGCTCCTTTCTGTGCCCGGCCGTTAAACGTCATAAGCCAACGCGCTCTCTATTATAACCACAAGCCGCTTGCGCGTGCACGGTAACGATGGCTGCGAGGGCGGATGCCCCACGGTTCTGAGGGAGGCGGCCCGTTGTGGAGGCCCGGCGATGGCGGGACTCTACTGGCTCGTGTTTTTCCGAAAGACCAGAAAGTGGAGTGCACAATTCCGCCAGGAACCGCCATGCCCCAATCCCGTGCCACGGAGGGATACTCCCCCCGGCCTTTGCTCCCTGTGCCTTTATCCTTCGCACCATCCGACCTCCGCCTTTGTGCACCTCGCGGCCTTTCTTCCGGGCCGGTTGTGATGTGGCCGACAAATGGCATGAGTGTCTTGCTGATGTTTGCCAGACTGCTCGTGCGGTTTCCGGTTGGACCGTTTCTTTGTGGTGCGGGCATCTTGGTTGTGGTGCAGGCATCTCTCCGAAGGTGAGTCGCCGTGGCGACTTGGCAGCACTGTGCGGGCAAGTCGCCACGGCGACTCACCTTCGGAGACTTGGTCGCACCACAACGAAACTCTCTTACCGAAAACGGTGGCAGCCCCCCTTGGCGGGCGGGCGAATCCGGCGTGTGGCAGAATCCCGCACGGTGATTTAGCCTATGCCACAAGACTGAGGTTCACGGGCTGAGAAGCCCGTGCCACGGGCCACATCGCAACCGGCTCCTTTCTGCCCCCGCCCGGTTGCCTCCTCCCGGCCTTGGCGATTAACTTACGGCACCGACAAGTGGCTTACGGAGTGCGTGAACCGATGGGCATCATCGATTTTGACCTCGAGTGCGCCGGCTGCGGGGCGAACCTGCGCACCTGCGATTCGCGGAGTGATTGCCCGGTCTGCAGCCGGTCCGTGTCCGACACGCTGCGGATGACTCTTTTGGACCCCGTCGACCTGCGTGTCAACGGCGATCTGAGCTGCGTCGCGTGCAACTACAACCTCCGCACGCTGGCCGCCCAGTCGGTGTGCCCCGAGTGCGGACGAGAGGTGGTCCTCAGTCTGTCGGCCGACCCCCTGCGTCACGCGGATCGGGATTGGCTCAGGTCCGTCGCACGCGGCACGTGGCTCTTGGGGACCGCGTCCAGTGTCTACATCCTGCTCGGTACGATGACGTGCCTGGCGGTTCCGCTGTCTTTGATGGGAACAAGTCTGGCGGGGTTGCCTCAATACGTTGCGTACCAGGTGTGTACGATCCTCTGGTGTGTCGGGTTGTTTCGAGCGACCACGCCGGATGCGGCACGGGCTGAATTGGCCGGCACAGGACGGCTCGGGACCTGGGTTCGCCGAATGATCCCCCTTGTCCTCGTCTGTCAATTGGTCAGCTACCTGGCCATGATAGTTGCGGCGTGGATGGAGACCGGCGAGTTCCGTTTTTGGCCGGTCGGCAGAACCGGCTGGTCCGGACCGATCGCAACGTGGATTCGCACGGGAACGCACTCAGCGGCCGTCCTGGCGAACATGGCCACCTGGCTCCTTTTTCTTGCTTACCTGAAGGGGCTCGCTCATCGCATGGGCCGCTCGACCGCCCTTGTCACCGCGGTCATGATTCTGTTCGCAGTTCAAGGATCAGTGCAATGGCTCTTCTACGGGCCTGTTTACCTGATCCTGATGGATGCAATCGCGGGCATCTCCGGGACGCAAGTATATGGATTATGGAGAATAGGCTTCTTGGCCGTCTCCCTGGGCTCCCTGGCTGCCCTGACTCCCGCCGTGGTGCTCTTGCGGCGCTTCACGCGCACGCTCAAGGCGGCCGCCGACGGGCGGTCGGATGCGAGGTGGGGGCGGGTGCGCAACACGATCAGCAGGGCCTGAGTCTGATAGGCGAACGGATGACCACCATCGACTTCGACCTGAAATGCCTGCGTTGCGGCTGCGAGTTGAACGGGACGCCGCTCGACGGGGTATGCCCGAAGTGCAATGCAGCCATCGGCACGATGCTGGATCTTACCGCCATCGAGCCCGAAACCATGACCGTCTGCCAGGACCTTTCCTGCATCGGCTGCGACTACAACCTGCGTACGCTGGCCATCCAATCGGTCTGCCCCGAGTGCGGTCGGCCCGTGGCTGACTCTCTTCATCCGCGGTTGTTCGAATTCGCCAACCCGCAGTGGCTTCGGGATCAGCGCGGGGTGGCTTTGCTCGGGATCGTACCCTTCCTGGCATTGGCCGCCGGCGTGGTCTTCGGGTGTTTGGGTCTTTGGTTCGATGAACTGTCCTTCCTGTTTTTGCTGCTCGCCGTGGTCGCGATCATTTCGGCGGCAGTTGCGGGAACATCGACGTTGATCGTCGGTTCCTTCGTTTTGGGTTGGGAGGATGGGAGCGGCTTGGTCCCTATGCCCGCCAGGCGGGGGACACGCCGCCGTGGGATTCTGCTTGGGGCTGCGTTGTGTTGCATGGCCCTTCTGCCGTTTCTGGCGGGAAGCGTGGTCGGCCCCACTGTTCTCACCGGGATCCCCTCCTGTGTTGTAGGGGTGGTTTCGCTGATTGCGTTGAACATCCGCGCCATCGGCCTGCGGGCGCGCGGCCCATGGCTTCGCCGGATGGCCACCGCCTGGGCGGCCGTGCTCATGGCGGTGCTGGTGGTCATGTTGTCGCTCATGGTGGCGGCCGTCGTGCGGAGCGGATCAACGGGATCCGTAACATGGCCTCGGATCGGGTGGCCGCTGCTTGGCCTGTTGGGCATCGCCGCCTACGTACTCGGTCTGCTCACTTTGGCGATTTACTACGCGCTTCTGTCCGACGCCCTGAAGCAGCCGGGAGCCCGCGCGTAACACCGGCGGGCGCTGATTTCACCCCGGATGGAGATTCCTCGGGAACAGTGCCGATCCACGGGCGCCGCGCCCGCCGCTCACCCCAGGGGCGCAAAAGGGGGCGGCCGCCCTTGTTTGTATCGCGAGGGATCGGCATATCGATCCATGCGATCCGTGTCGTCTGTGGGCAGTCAATGGCGGTCTTCCAGCCTGCACGTCGGCAGTCAGGCCTCACTCGCTGTCGCGCTTGCCTCTTCGTTGTTGAGCGCTACGATAGCAACCATGAGCGTCCTGCACCTTTCCATCGTTGCCATGCTCTCGACCTGTGCCGTCGCCTGCGCCGCACAACCTGCCCGACCCAACGTCATCCTCGACCTGGCCGCCGATTCCGGCGAGCGAACCGACCTGGCCGCCCATCATCCCGACCTCGTCGAGCGCCTGAAGAAACAGGACGACGCCTGGTTTGACGACGTGTGCAGCCGCTGGAGTGCGAAGC
>JAPKGY010000487.1 GCA_026647385.1 Phycisphaerae bacterium
CCTGGCCTACGGCTGGGGGTACTTCGCCTCCCCACAACTCTATCCGGCAGGTTTCGGGCCTTTCTCGGTGACGGCCGCGGATCTGAACGGCGACGAGGCTCCGGATCTGGCCGTCGCCAATGCGTTCGCGGAGAGTATCTCGATTCTGATCAATCGCGGCGACGGCACTTTCCTCGACAACCGGGTGGTTTCGCCGGCCGCCTATCCCGCGTCCGTCGGCGCAGGCGACTTCAACGACGACGGGCACACGGACCTGGTGGTCGGCAACATCGGCAACTTGAGTCAGCCCGGCGGTATTTCGGTCCTGCTCGGGCTGGGCGACGGCGGTTTCCAGCCCATGACGCGCTACGCCGACAAGTCGCTTCCCTACTCGGTATCGGTCGCCGACCTCAACCGCGACGGGTGGGACGACATCATCCTTGGCGACCGGTATTCCTGGTGGCTCAGTGCGGGGGCCGCGACCGTGCTGATCAGCGATGGGCACGGCGGGTTCGCAACCCCGGCGCCCTACCTGGCCGGCGACTATACCGGCGCGTGTGTCGGCGGCGACTTGAACGGCGACGGATGGCCGGACGTGGCCGCGGCCAACACGGTCACCGGCGATGTTTCCGTGTTCCTGAACCGTGGCGACGGCACGTTGGAGACGGAGTGGCCTTACCGCGTCGGTTCGAGCCCCGCCGCGGTCGCCATCGGCGACCTCGACGGCGATGGCCGGCGCGATCTCGTCGTCGCCAATCAGGGCTCGGGCACGTTATCGATACTGTTCAACCGAGGCGAAGGCCGGCTCGGCACGGGCGGCCCCTGAGCGGGTCGCGCCCACGTTGTTGGGAGTTCAGGTATGGTCCCGAGAAGACCTCAGCGGTGGTTGGCGCGGGTCGTCCTGATCGCAGCCGCATGTCTGGCGCTCGGGCAGAACTGCGCGGGCCCTGCGCCGTCGCCGAACCTACCCGTCGCGTCAGCCTGCGGACTGAACGCCACCTACTGCGTCGAGGTCGTCGGCAAGAGCCCGCTGGCCCTGGCCGGCGGCGACTTCAACGTTGACGGCGCGATCGACCTGGCCGTCGCCAACTTCGGGACGGATAACGTGGAAGTCCTGCTCAACGACGGCACGGGCAGGATGACACCCTCGGGCAAGTACAAAGTCGGAGACAGCCCCGGTGGTCTTGTCGCGATTGACTTCAACCGGGACGGCTATCCCGACGTGGCCGCGAGCAATGGATACGGCGTGTCGGTGCTCCTGAACCGGCGTGATGCGACGCTCGACCGGGCCGTGCATTTCTGGCTGGACCAGTCGATCAACGCGTTTCCCGTCGCGGTGACGGCGGGCGATCTCGACGGCGACGGGACGCCCGACCTGGCCACCACGGGGATAGGTTGGATTCTCGATTTTGTCAACGTCACCTATGCCAATGCGGATAACGTCAGTGTGTTGCTCAATGATGGCTCGGGCAGGTTCACCATCGGGCAGACTCTGATCATCGACAACCCATACTCCCGGCTCGGCTACATAGCCGCCGGCGACTTGAGCGGAGACGGGCGGACGGACCTGGTCATCGATCAATCCTCAGGGAAGGTGACGGTGCTGGTCAATCAGGCCAACGGAACCGTGTCCGAGTCCTATTCACTCGATCTGGGGACCGATCATTTGCTCGGCGAGTTGAAACTGGCCGACCTGAACGGCGACGGTGGGCTCGACCTGATCGTGGCGGACGGCGGAGACCCGCTGGATCCGAACGATGCCGGCTCGGTGGTCATCTGCTGGAACGTCGGCGGTGTTCTGGCGTTTGGGGTGCGAATGACAGCCGGAGCGTTTCCCACGTCGGTGGCGGTCGCGGACTACAACGCCGACGCCTGGCCCGACCTCGCGGTGGCCAACAATGTGTCCGACGACGTGAGCATTCTGCTCAACCAGGGCGGCGGCGCTTTCCTGCCCGCTCGCAGCTTCGTTACAGGCGACGGGCCCACATCCGTCGTGGCAGCCGATTACGACGCGGACGGAGACATCGACCTGGGCGTCTCGCACATGTTGTCCGGCGTGGTCGGAGTCTATCTGAACAACGGCACCGGTTGCTTCACCTGTGGGCAGTGATCCGCGGTAACGGCGATCGCGCGACGATCGCCGAGGCCCGCTCGTCATCGGGATCCCGGGTGCTGGAGCGAGTGTCTCGACCGACCCGCTCATCCACCCCGTCCCGGCGGGGGTTGGCTGTTGTCATCTATTGATGCACGCCTTTCTGCCTCAGAGGTTGGACCCGCCATGCTCGGCCCAGTCCTGCGCCTGTTTCGCGGGACGCACCCGTGGCTCCCGGACTTCCACGTCGGGGACATTGCGAACCGTCCATCGATGGATGCCGCGGAGATTAAGCCAAGCACAGTCTGGGGTAAAAGCCCCCTGGCAAACGGGGGGCGGAACGTCCAGGCCCGCGAAAACCAAAAAAAATCAAGACCGCGGGGGCGCTACAAAGGGGCGGGCTGATAGAATGATCGTGTTCAGCCCGACAACGGAGGCGGGCAAATTCCAGTGTGCGGTGTCGGTTTCATCTCATCGCGTCCGGGCGGCCGTCCGAATACTCGATCACCGGAGGATGACTCTCTCGCGGTTGATCTCCCTTCAGAGGCCGGCGCGACCTGGAAGAGGGGTGGCAACATGAAAACCCGGCTGACCATAGCCTGCCTGCTCGCCTCATGCGGGGTGACGCACGTGGTGTCCGGCGATCCGTGCCCCCTCGGACCGAGTGATTTGTTTTGCGAGGAGTTCGAGTACGGAGATGCGAGCGGCAACGTCAACAATGCGCCGTTCTGGAACCTCTGGCCCATCGACAGCGATCCGGGCAGTTGCGAGTTCTCCTCCTGGAACGAGATTGTCTGGATCGACGACGAGACGTACCACGACCACGTCTACTACGGCCTGTACTCCTGCATGGGCAAACAGGAGAAGCTCGAGACGATCGGCAGCGGACACAACAAGCGAAACCTCAGCCCGTTGGTCGCAAACCGAACGCCCGGAGCAACGGCTGTCCAGGGCACGACCGCCAATCCCCTCGTCCTGTCCTTCGCCCTCGACCTGAACAGCGAGGGCAAACAGTGGGAGCTCACGCGCTACGTCGAACTGACGAAGGGAAACGAGGAAGCACCGACGGATCACTATGACGTCGTCTGTTTCGAGAAGAACAAGGTCTGGCCCCAGTTCCCGGAGCGGGTGCCGTTCCCGGGCAACGGCGTGAAGGCCGCCATCGCGGTCGGCGCCGTCGCGTATCTGGACGAGGACCCCTGCTTCCCGGAAAACTACCAGCGCCCGAACGCTTACCAGCTCGCGATCTTCGACGGCCTGGCCTGGTATCGGCTCAAGGGGAACCTCTTCGGCCCCGACGAGCTCGATCTCGAGAAACGGTGGAACTTCGTCAGACTGACCCTTACGGAGACCAACATCCATGTCTGGCTGAGGAACAAGGAGCGTCAATGTCAGCCCTGGTGCCAGGCCTGCTGTGATGGCAGCGGGGGCACGATACCCGACTGCGGCGGATGCTGGGTGGAATACGAAGCGAACGTGCCCCGGCAATACCTCGGCCCGTTTGACGGGGTCGCGATCGGCAACGGGGGATGCCTGGACGCCCAATGGCCCTCGTGGGTCGACAGCCTGAGCTTGGGCGGCGGATTTATCGGGCTGGGCATTCATTTTCTGGACGCGGTTCATCTGGCTTCCGCCGAAAGCGCTCATGTGGATTATTTCCG
>JAPKGY010000488.1 GCA_026647385.1 Phycisphaerae bacterium
CTGCAGGATTTCGCCGGCGCATCGGTAGTACAACTCGCCCTCGGGCGTGAGGATGAACGGTCGTCGGGTTCGATCGATGAGCTGGACGCCCAGGTCGCTCTCAAGCTGGCCGATCGCCTGGCTGGCGGCCGACTGCGAAATCGCATTGAGTGACGCGCCCTTGGAGAAATTCCGACACCGAACAACGTCACAGAACAATTTGAGTGTTTCCAGGTTCATGAAAACGCCATGTCATTAGCGGGCATGATAGTAACTATCAGAACGTCGGATTCCATCGATAAAATATGGGTTTTCTTGCATGTTGCCTCTTGTATCGTCCCGCACAGAACAGTATACCATAAAAAGTGCTGAGGGTGGTGAGGTTCTTCTTCGCCAATCGTTAATTCTTCTTGCGGCGAAATCTGCCCTTGGATAAGCAGTGATGAAGAAGCCGTGAGTTTTCTTCCGGTGGGTGCCATTAAGGACGGTACTCCCGGGAAGGGAGTCGGGCTGCGTGACAGTTTCGGCGGTTTCGGGCCAAACCGCGCTTTGCCGGTGGTATGGGCCGGCTGGTCAGCCCGCGACACCGATGGACAGGGCGCGGGCCGTCGGATCAGCCCATGCCCGGCCGGCTGAAGCCGTCGCGGACCCGGGGCCGGCGACGCCCGAACTCAAACGTTGACCTGGAGAGCCTCCGCATTCGTGTAACACTCCGGCTCGTCATGCCGGGTGATGCTGGACGGTTTTGAACTAATCTAACTGGAAGGTGTACGACGATGGCTTACGTTACAGATGTCATGAACCTGGTCCTCAAGCGGAATGCGAACGAACCGGAGTTCCACCAGGCGGTCAAGGAAGTGCTCGACACGCTCGGGCCGGTGTTCGATCGGAACCCCCGCTACCAGAAAGCCCGGATCCTGGAGCGGTTCACCGAGCCCGAAAGGGTACTGATGTTCCGCGTGCCGTGGCTGGACGACAAGGGCGAGGTCCAGGTCAACCGCGGTTTCCGAATCGAGTTCAGCAGCGCGATCGGGCCGTACAAGGGCGGGCTGCGGTTCCATCCGACCGTGAACCTGAGTATTCTGAAGTTCCTGGCGTTCGAGCAGATTCTGAAGAACTCGCTGACCACGCTGCCGATGGGCGGCGGCAAGGGCGGCTCGGACTTCGATCCCAAGGGCAAGTCGGACAACGAGGTCATGCGTTTTTGCCAGTCGTTCATGACCGAACTGTGCAAGCACATCGGCCCGGACACCGACGTTCCGGCGGGCGATATCGGGGTCGGCGGTCGCGAGATCGGTTACCTGTTCGGGCAGTACAAGCGGATCCGCAACGAGTTCACCGGCGTGCTGACGGGCAAGGGCCTGAACTGGGGCGGCTCGCTGATTCGGCCGGAGGCGACGGGTTACGGCGCGACGTATTTCGCGGCCGAGATGCTCGCGGCCCGGGGCGACTCGCTGAAAGGCAAGGTCTGCACCGTCTCGGGTTCGGGCAACGTCGCCCAGTATACGGTCGAGAAGGTCAACGAGTTGGGCGGCAAGTGCGTCACGCTGTCCGACTCGAACGGCACGATCTACGATCCCGACGGGATCACCGCCGAGAAGCTGGCATTTGTGATGGAACTGAAGAACGTCCGTCGCGGACGGATCAAGGAGTACGCCGACAAGTTCAAAGGCGTGCAGTACCAGGATGGCAAGCGGCCCTGGGGCATTAAGTGCGACTGCGCCTTCCCGTCGGCGACGCAGAACGAGATCTCCGGGGAGGATGCCAAGACTCTGGTCAAGAACGGGTGCAAGCTCGTGGCCGAAGGCGCCAACATGCCGACCGAGCCCGAGGGTATCGACGTCTTCCTCGAAGCCAAGCTGATGTACGGTCCGGGCAAGGCAGCCAACGCGGGCGGCGTGGCCTGCTCGGGCCTGGAAATGTCGCAGAACGCGCAGCATACGATGTGGACGCGCGAGGAAGTGGACAGGCGTCTGCACGACATCATGAAGTCGATCCACAAGGCCGTCTCGGAAACCGCGAAGGAGTACGGCCAGCCGACGAACTACGTGCTCGGCGCCAATATCTCCGGCTTCCTCAAGGTGGCCGACGCCATGATGGACCAGGGCGTGGTGTGACAGACTGTTGCGCGGTGATAGTCGATACGCCGTCGGCCGGTTGAGACCCCAACCGGCCGACGGCATTTTTGGGTGAGCACGCCCCAAACTCCGGGAGCGGTGGGCTGATGCCCGCGCGAACCCTCGAACGGTGGCCTGCGACGTTGCCGATCCGATCATCGCGCGGCGGCTGTCGGCAGATGGCCGACCTGGTCAAGGTGGCCGGCCGGGACGACGCGGATCGATGGATCCGCGACGCCGCCGGGGTGACCGACCGTATCAACCGCGTGTTCTGGGATGAGGCCTTCGGTCTCTACCGGGCGGCCACGATCCAATGTCGCGAACACGACGTATGGGGCTCGGCTTTTGCGACCCGCATTGGCGTCGCCGACCACGATCGGGCGATGCGAATTGCCCGCTATTTCAAGGACCACTACGCCGACATCGTCAAGCGAGGCCAAATCCGCCATTTGCCGGGCGATGAATACTGGGAGGTCGCCGGCGACCGCGACAAGTATCAGAATGGCGCGTATTGGGCGACGCCGGTTGGCTGGTTCGTCTATACGCTCGACTTGGCTGACCCCGCGCTGGCCGATCAAACGGTGATCGATCTCGTCAGCGACTTCATCAGCACCCACGATGTGAACGAGTGCGTCAACGATGGCTACAGGAACGCGCCGAACTACGTCGTCAGCGCCACTCTGCCCCTGGAGGGAATCCGAGCGATGCTCGCTCGTCGGCAGCACTCGAAGTAATCTCCGATCAGCCGATGATGGAGGACGTGGGGCGGGTTCGGCCGCGCGTTATCCGGCGGCGGGTTTGTGGAGCACAATCACACCGGTGGCGCCGAAAGCGCCCAGGAAGGGTAGAGAACGAATGAGCAGGTGGTCCAACCGCTCCAGGCGAGACGGGCGATGACCTCGCTTGTTTCGGATGAACACGTCCAATCGGGACAACAACGTGAAGCGGCGGATGTGCATGTCCGGGCAGATGCGCCGAATGGCCGCAAGGTCATCGCGATTCAACTTCCGCTCGTGCCGCGTGATATTCCGGTCGAGCGATTCTCCTGTGGGTACCAGCCATTGCCCGATTCGGCTGTTGCGAAGCTTCTCCTGAAACGGCACCTCGATGTGTTCGCGGAAGATGGCGTGGCCGCCGGGCTTGAGGACGCGCAGAGCCTGGACGACGGCCGCGGGCACGTCGACGTGATGGAGGATGTCCATGCCGATCACCAGATCGAAGCCGTCGTCGTCGTAAGTCAGATGCTCGGCCGCCTGGACGGAAAAACGGGTGCGCCGCTCCAGGCCATACTGCACGGCCAGCCGCCGGGCAACCTCGATGTTGCCCGGGCTGATGTCGAACCCGCAGACGTCGTAGCCGATGCGGGCCAGACGAATCCCCACGGTGCCCTTGCCGCAGCCGAAGTCCAACACCCGGCGGGCCCCGTTCCGATAATATCCACGGGCCAGTTCGTAGACCACCCAGTAGGAGTTCCAGGGGCGGCGCTCGTGGCCCAGGACGGGATCAAAACCGATGGCTTCGGGGGCATGACGGCGGGCGTGTTCGTCGTAGAACTCCCGCTCCGCCTGCTGCCGGTCGGTGAGAACCAGAGTGTTCATGCCGCGTGCTCCCAGGGCGGGCCTTGGATGCGGTGGG
>JAPKGY010000489.1 GCA_026647385.1 Phycisphaerae bacterium
CGGGACCCCGCTTCCACGGGAAGTCCCGATCGGACCGTCGGCTGGAGAGGTGTCGGAGTGGCTGATCGAGCTGGTTTCGAAAACCAGTGTGCGGGTAACCGCACCGGGGGTTCGAATCCCCCCCTCTCCGTTCGCCTGCGGCGAACAGGGCAGGTGAGCCGGAGAACAGGAGAACAGGAGAGCGTGGACAAGACCCGACTGACGTGACGATCTTCACCCGCAAGCCGACCCGCTCACCGGCGGTCTCCTGATCTCCTGCTCTCCTGATCTTCTGCTCGAGCATCGAAGCAAGAATACGCCCATACGCCTCCCTGCTGTCGACCTGCGATGCACTGATCGCCAATACGGATCCCAACTGAATCGCAGGCGATCGGATGCGGCTGATCCGCGACCTCATCCCGCTGCGCCGCTTGGGGCTCCGATTGCGTTGCGTCGCCACGCCCGAGGTTGGACTGGAATCCGTATTATTCCTTACCGGCCAGCTTCACGCTCCAACCCGCCGAGGCTGTGATCCGTAACGGGGAATCGTCGGGCGTGCGATCGATGACCTGGATCACCTTGTCCGGCCCGGCGGTGATATCCAGTACGTCGTCGTGGAGGTGAATGCGGGTGATGGTTAGCGAGGGCCAATCCTTGGGCAGGCGGGGCGCGATCTCGCAGCCTTGGGCGGTCGGCTTGAAGCCCATGAACCCGTAGAGCATCACCTGGGGAACGAGGATGGACTCGAAGAACTCCCTGTCGATTCCGAGGCCGCCGGGCACGTTGCTGCCCTGCAGGGTGCCTCGGGCGGGATCGCTGTAGTAGGAGCGATACCCGCCGGCTGCCTGGGTCTCGTCGAACCAGACGAGGATTTCCCGGAGCCGTTGCCAGGCATCGTCCGGACCGTCGATCGTCAGCCGGGTCATCAAGTCATGGTAGGACCAGCCGAGCACCGCGCCGCCATCCTGAACCTGGTAACCCCATTTGACCGACTCGGGGTTAAACCAGGCCCAGAAGTAATAGTCGAGGTTGCGCAGCGTCGAGGAACGGGGGCCGAACCGCCAATGATAAATGTCCGCGCCCTGGGCGGTGTCGCCCTCGACACGGCGACGACCGCTGATCCAGTCGCGGATCGATCGAGCTTGAGCCGGCGTGGCGAAGTCGTAATAAATGGCCTCGTTGTTGAGGAAGGTCCAGCCGTAGTCGTGCATCCGCCCGTCGAGATCGACCGTGCCGAATCGGCCGGTCTGGTCGTTCCAGAATCGCCGGGTCCCGTAGTCCTTGACCTCGCGGGCATGTTGGCGCAGGTCGGCTGGATCGAAGGCATCCGCCCCGGTGGCGACGTTCCACTCCGGATGCGCGGCGATCTGTTCCTCGAGCGTCGCCAGGTCGAGCAGCGTATCGTAGTAATAGATCGTGGCCAGGGCGTCCTCGCCACCGAACGGGAGCAGGTCCCAATAGTTGCTTCCGATGCCCTCGTTGGGCACCATCGTCTTCTTGCCGTCCTGGTAGCGCACTCCGCTGCGTCCCTCGTGGCCGGGCCAGGTCGTATAGATGCACTTGCGATTCCGGGTATCGAACTCGCGCATCACGAACCGCATCGCAGCGCGGACCCGGGTGATCTGGTCGCGGAGGAAGGCGTAATCCAGGGACCAGACGAAGTAGTCATGCCCGGCGCGGATAAAGTTGAGGTTGTTGATGTTGTGGCGGGTGTCACAGGCGGTATGGAAGGACTTGATCGCGATCCGGGCCGGTCCCGGATTATCGAATCCGATCCGCAAACGAGTGATGGTGCCCTTCCACGTGGGCAGCCGATAGACGGGGATCATGGTTCGCGTCTCGACGCGGAAGGTATCGAGCTTGCCCGCGCCCTCGCCGGCGGGTCCGCGGGCGGGCGAGAACCACATCCGTCGTTCGGGCGAGAATTCCGGTTGATCCCGGGTGGTCCATTCCACATAACAGTTGGCCCCTTCCAGGCCGGCGGCCCACCAGTTCAATCGCAGCCAGGGCGATGCCTTGGAGTCGAATTGCGTCGGAGGGGTATAGAGGGTCGCATGGGGGGCGGTCAGGTCGATCGCCCAACCCTTGTCGTCCACCTCGCCGGTCTGGCCGCCGACCAGTTCCCATCCGTCGGGCGTGGCGAGCGGCGCATCGTAGCCCTGCACGCCCGTCCCGCGGAAGTGCCAGCCGATCCCGCCGGCCTGCATCCAGAGCGGGAAAGGCCAGCCCTCGGCATGGGCCAGGCCGTCGTGTTGGTGCGTGTGGATGTAACCTTCGGCGTTCATCCCCCGGCCGGCCAGGGCGGTCGCCCATCGGACCCGCATGGTCGCCAGGTCGCGTCCGCCGCCCATGGCCGGCCAGAGCGTGGCCATCGGCATCCACTCGTCCCAGAGTGGAATCAGCGGACCCGCCGGCTGATAGTGCAGCCAGTACAGCCGCCGCAGCGAATCCATCTGCGGCTCCTGACCTGGGACGATGAAACGCGGAAAGTCCTCGGGGACGGCCGGGCTCGGCTTCGGTTCGGCTATTGACATCCCCGCGAACGACAACGAAAACACGACACATTTCCATGCATGGCGCGAATGCATGACAGGTCCTCAGCCAGAAAGACAGAACAGGGCACCTCGCTCCGCTCGAGCATTTCACGCTTCGATGTGGCAGCAGAGAGCCGCGGGCTTCAGTTTCCGCATCCATCGGTCCTGTTTACGTGTCGATGATACTGAGCGGGGGGTTGGTTTTCCATTGGCCGCGGGTAAAGTCGGGGAAATCCTCGGATCGCCCGCGATTCGCCGCGGAGCGTTCGGTCATGGGGCAGATGACGCTCCAGACGGCGGCATCGTACACATCCATGTCGAGCGGCGTACCGGTTCGCAACGCCTGGATCAATCGGTGGAACTGCAAGTAATCGCCCCCGCCGTGGCTGTGGCCTTTGGCCTTGTCCGCCATTGCTTTCCACAACGGATGGTCATATTGCTCCAGATAACGAGCGAAGGGCTCCCACACGTCCACCTGGGGCGAGCGGCCTTCAAGGTAGATCTGGTTCAGCGTCCCGAGGTAGATGCCCTTGGTGCCCTGAGCTCGGAAAATCATGTCGGCGGGCCGGGGCGATTGGGTGTCGAAGTACAAGGTGATCGTGCGCCCGTTGACGGTGCGGATGATCGTCGTGTTGATGTCGCCGTTCCTGAATACCGGCTTGGGCCCGGCATGCGGGTGGCCGACACGCTCCGCATACCGTGCGTCGAGCGCGGCGTTCTTGCTGCCGACGGAGACGAGATAGTCGAATCGATCGCCGCGGTTAATGTTCATCCACTGGGCGATCGGGCCGATCGGGTGGGTGGGATACAGATTGCCGTTCCGCCTCGCGAAATGCTCACCTCGCCAGAGCAGGGTTCCGTCGCGTCGAAACAGGAGTTCGCCCGCGGAGATCAGATCGTGCTGGTATCCGCCCTCGCAGTGGACCAGCTCGCCGAACAGGCCGAGCCGGACCATGTTCAGAATGGCCATCACATTCCGGAAGTAGCACACGTTCTCGAGCATCATGCAGTGTCGGCGCGTTTTTTCCGCGGTCTCGACGAGCTGCCAGCAGTCCTCGACGGTGATGGCGGCCGGCACTTCGACGGCTGCGTGCTTGCCGGCCTTCATCGTTTCCACGGCAATCGGCGCATGCCACTCCCACGGCGTGGCATTCACGACAAGATCGAGGTCTTCTCGGGCACAGAGTTTCTTGTACTCGCAGGGTCCACCGGAAT
>JAPKGY010000049.1 GCA_026647385.1 Phycisphaerae bacterium
AGCGCGGCGCTCGCGGCCAGTGCCGCCGCACAACTGGCGGCATTGAAAGAAACCCGCGCGGCAAACGCTATCGGTTCGACGCTGATCGATTGGGAAAAGGCGGCCGAACAGCCCTGGAGGCGGAGTCCCCGACCGCCCTGCGGGTATCGGACGGCCGATTCTGGGGCTGGGAGGGCTGCAGCGACGGCGGGGGATGCTGCCACGGGACCTGCACCCACGTGTGGAACTACGCCCAGGCCTTGTGCCATCTGTTCCCCGGCCTGGAGCGCTCCTTGCGCGAGATCGAATTCACCGTTTCGCAGGACGAGAAAGGGCACCAGGCATTCCGCGCCTCGCTGCCGATCCGGCCCACAAAACACGATTTCCACGCCGCCTCCGACGGACAACTGGGCGGCATCATGAAGGTCTACCGCGAATGGCGGATCAGCGGGGACACCGACTGGCTCCGCGGCCTGTGGCCCAAGGTCAAACAAAGCCTCGCCTACTGCATCGAGACGTGGGACCCGCGACACAAGGGCGTGCTCGAGGAGCCGCACCACAATACCTACGACATCGAGTTCTGGGGGCCCGACGGCATGTGCAGCGGGTTTTATCTCGGCGCACTGACCGCGGCGATCAAGATGGGCACCGCCCTCGGCGATAACGTCGCGCTCTACGAGGACCTGTTGGCCAAGGGGACGAAGTTCGTCGAGGAGCAACTCTTCAACGGCGAGTACTTCATCCAGAAGATCCAGTGGACCGGGCTGAACGCGGCCGATCCGACCCAGAACGCGAACGAACTACCCGAGGTGCTCGAACTGCTCAAGAAGGAGGGTCCCAAGTATCAGTACGGCACGGGCTGCATCTCGGACGGCGTGCTCGGGCCCTGGCTGGCCATGATGTGCGGCGTCGGACAGGTCCTCGATCGCGACAAGGTCGTCAAACACCTGAAGTCGATCCACAAGTACAATCTGAAGAAAGACCTCTCCGCCCATGCCAATCCGCAAAGGCCGACCTACGCCTGCAACGGCGAGGGCGGCCTCCTGCTCTGCACCTGGCCTCACGGCGGCGCGCTGTCGCTGCCGTTCGTCTACAGTAACGAGGTCTGGACCGGCATCGAGTACCAGGTGGCTGCACACCTGATGATCATGGGCTGCGTGGAGGAAGGCCTCGACATCGTCCGCGCCTGCCGTGATCGATACGACGGCCGGGTCCGCAATCCCTTCAACGAGTATGAGTGCGGCCATTGGTACGCCCGCGCGATGTCGTCCTACGGCATGCTCCAGGGCCTGACCGGAGCGCGATACGACGCGGTCGACAAAATCCTCTACCTCAACCCCAACATCAAGGGAGACTTCCGCGGCTTCTTCGCGGCCCAAGGCGGATACGGGACGGTCGGCGTCAAGGATGGCCGACCCTTCCTCGACGTCAAGGTCGGCAAGATCGACGTCAAGGAAATCAAGTACGCCCTCAAGGCGTGACCCGCGATTCGCCGGCACGATGCGCCGGTCCGAAACAGCAGATGGCCGGAACCATCGCGATCCCATCCCGAACGGGGGTCGAGACGGATCATGCCCCCGCCCGCCCCGGTGACCGTCCCAGCGGCCGGCAATCAACCGCGCGCCAGGGGAGGGCTTTCGGCGCACCGGGATCAGCCCTTGTCCGACATGCGGCCGCCATGGACAAGCTCGTTCGCCAAGGCAGGCGGCGCCGGCCCATGTCCTTGGCCGGTCACACGGTCACGGCCCCCTTCTCGCGGACGCTCCGCCGGCACAGGCGGGAGGCATCACTTATGACATGACTTTTTTTGCCCGCGAGCACGCCGGACCGATATGCATTATACTTCTAACCGGCGTCCGACCGAGAGCCGCAGGTCGAGCCCTCCGTGGCACGCGCCTCGGATGGACATTCGGAACCGGCAGGCGGTTGAGGCAGGCCCGCATTCGCCGAACCCGGTCGGACCCGGTGGGCCGGACACACAGGAGGTCATCCGTGCGAATCAAGGCAAACGTGGCAGCGGCAATTATCGGTTTGTGCGTATCGTCGGGCTGGGCGGCCGATGCCTACGAAGTGGCGGGATGGGCGCCAGCCGAGGCCGTCGCGGTCATGGCCTGGGCGGGCGCGGAACAGGCGTCCCAAGGATTTCCCGAGTCACGGCTCGGACAACTCTGGGCGGAGCCGACCATCCAACGCTTCCTGAAAGAGCCCGCCTCATCCGGCTGGGCGTGGCTGAGCGATGTTATGGCTGAGAAATCCACACTTGAACGGGCAACCATGATACAAGGCCTGCTGAGTCAGCTCTGGCATCAACCGGTCATGATCTGCGCATTCCCTGTCGAGAAAAGCGACGAGTGGCCGCTGCCCGTCGGTATCGGGATTATGTGGCGGGTCGATCAGGAAAGCGATCCACAGGCCAAAGCCGTGCTGGCATGGCTGTCCGAATTGGAAAACCAGAAACTGCCGCGCTCCACCATTGAGGGGCTGGAGTTCACCCGACTCGGGGCCACGACGTCGATGCAGTTTGCCGTCTGGGGAGACAAGCGGATTATCGCGAGCGGCAAGCTGGCGGCCGCGATCATGGCAAAACACGTATTATCGCCCTCGGGCTATGCGGAAAACCCGGTCAACCGGCGGTCGCAACAGGCGATCGGGGGCGGGAAACCGTTCTATTACTCGTGCTTCGACACGCATTCCGTTCGGGCAATCCTGCAGCGGGAAATCTCGCTCCGAGGATCAAAGACGGCGGGCAGGACGACAGAAGACCCAACGTGGGCCGTGATGCCCGCGCTGGCTGCCTTTGTCTTCCTGGGCGGCGGCACCTACGGAAGCCAGGAGTTCGCAACCGCCTTGTCATTCGACGGACCTTACCTGCATCGCACAACCTACGCTCGTGCTGACGAGGAGCATCCTCTGCCAATTGACTTCCTGAACAGCAGACCGATCGAGCGAAGCTGGCTGCGGGAGATCCCAGGCGATGTAAGCCAACTGCGTCTCGCCACGTGGGAGCCGCGGAAAATCTATCGGGAAACTCTCCGGCTCATCGAGGAGCTCGAGGGTAACCCCCGCCCGACAGGACAGACATCTCAGCCCGCCGAAGCGGACCTGGCCCAGAAGATCCGCGAGGCACTCGGGTTCGATCCCGATCGGGAAATCGTCTCACACCTGGGAGAACAGCTCGCGTGTTACATCTATCCCGCACCCGTCATACCCAGTATCGTGCTGGTAATCGGGGTGCGGGAGGGCAAGGCGCTGCACGCGCGAATTGGGGAACTGCTCGCCAAACTGGAGTTCTCTTTCAACGACGTGGCGGTCGGAAACCAGCGGCTGCACGTGCTCCAGTTTTCCGGACAGAAGGGTCGAAACCTGAGCGCTCTCGCAAGTCCCTGCTGGGCGATCACGGACGACCGGCTGGTCCTCGCACTCAATCAGTCGGCGGCGATGCAGTACCTACAGGCACGGGTCACCACGCAGCCCGCAGTGAAACCTATAGCCGAAAAACCCGTGATCCGCGATTTTCTCGAGAAGTACAAAGGGCCTGACTTGGCCTATCTCGCCTACGCAAACGAAACAGAAACATTCACGTCCCTGTACTATCGACTGGGGATGCCCTATACCGTGATGGCGGATGGCGTCCGCGGAAATCCACGTAGCCTGCGCTATGCTCCATTACCCCCGCTCTCGCACGTCGTCAAGCACCTCGAGGAAACGGTCAGTTGGTCGACGGTGGAGGGCAGCGTTCGGATCGACCATGAGCGGTCGGGGCTGCCGGTGCTGGGTGACGGATTGTCGGTCAGCAAGCTGGCCATGGGTATCGCGACGCTCCTGCCATCGCTGGCGAAGGCGCGAGAGCTTTCAAAACGAAGTGTTTGTGCAGCCAATCTAAAAGGAATCGGCGCCGCCATACATACGTACGCCAGCACAAATGAGAGTCGTTTCCCACCCGATTTCAAAACACTGGTCGCCGCGCAGTTCCTCGTTCCGAAGCAGTTCCGGTGCCCCGGCAGCTCCGCCGGCCCGCCCGCGGATGATCCGACGGAAGAGGAATTAGGCGCATGCTATATCTACATCGCGGGGCAAAACGCCGACAGCAATCCCGAGAACGTGCTGGTATACGAAAAGAACGTCAACCACAAGTGCGAAGGGGGCCACGTGCTCTTCGTGGACGGCCATGTGGAGTTCCTGCCGGTCGACCAGGTCAAGGAGCGCGTGGAGAAAACGAGGGAGCGGTTGGACAACCCGATCCAGAAGCCGCCGCTCCCACGGAAGCGCCCGGGTCGCGCTGGAAGCATGCCGGCCGGGCGATAGTGTTATCGTCGGTCAGAGCGTTGCGCCCCTGAAGGAAGCGGGCATTTTGCCCCCGGCGGGTGGAACGCTCGCCCCCATCGCACACGCCCATGCGTAACCGACCAGGCGGAATAGGGCGCGATCGTCGAAATCACTCCTTGATCACAAAGGCCCTCGCGGTATCGACGACGCCCAGCTTGAGACGCGCCTGGCCGTTGCTCAGTTCCGCCGCGATCGGCACGAGCTCGCCGTTTTTCACCTCGCGCACCTGGGCCTTCCGCAGGTGTGCGGGAAGAGGCACGCTCAGTTCCACGTCCTCAGCCGGAAAGTGGAATGCAAAGTGGTTTACGGTGTTGAACGCAATCTGATGTCCTTTGTTCACCACGACCACGACCATCGCGTCCGGCCCGCACAGGACCGAGCGAATCCACACCTGCTCGTGCGGCCGAACGCCCGGCAGCGGACAGCCGATCGCCAGGTGAGGCGAAAGAGCCGCCACGTCGCGATTGATCCGCCCGACCTCCTCCCAGAGCTCCTTGTTGTCCGAGAGCGCGAGGAACTTGCCGCCTTCGCCCTCGACCGCCAGGTCCGCGAAGTATGCCAGCCCGCTGATCCCGCTGCCCAGCGCGTAGAACACCATCATGCGCTCTTCCTGAACCGTCGGCGGGCGTCGGCACCAGCGATGCCCGCTGTTGGCGGTCGCCCAGATCACCGCGACCAGCGGATGCGGCGCGCAGGCATCCCGGGCGACGATCAGCGAGTTCGGCACGCGGTCCAGTTGCTCAGCCGATATGGGCACGTACGGATCCGTCGCGGTAATGTCGCCAAGCTGCCCGTAGGTGTACCAGTTCGCCGGCTTGTAAGTGTTGTTGATCAGCACCATGTTGGGCGTCGCCGGGTCGGCCGCCCGCTGCTGACGGATGATCGGGATCACCTTTTGCATCGCGTGAACGCCGAGGCGTTCCACCAGCGGCAGGGTCTTGATCTCCAGCGCATCGTGTGCGTCCGGCTCATCCATGTTGTAGTAGCACACCCGGCCGGTCTGATGGGCGGTCCGCGGCCGCCCGCCGCCGGGAGTGCCCACGAGAACGTAGTTCAGTCCCAACTCGTCCAGGACATCGAACGGGCCGTGCGAGGTATACGTGTTGATTCCGTGGGCCTTCGCCTCAGCCGCCTCCTCCCTGGAGTGCGTCCCCCACAGGCCGATCATGAAAAAATGGTCCCACGCGCGGATCGGCTGAACCATTCGGTCGTGCCCCGCTTCCATCACCTGAATGAGATGGAACGAACCCGCTTCCCATGCCGGCTTCAACGGTGTCTCCAGCAACACGATGCCCGAGCCCGTCGGCCCGTCCAGTCGCCGAAGGTCACTCGTCACCGGCTGGCCGTCCATCTCCAGCGACAGATCACCGATGGCCGACCCGTCGAGCGACCGGACGTAAACGTACGCGCGATCGATGCCCGGCGAAAACGCGATGCCTTCGACCCGCGTCCGCCGCGGCTTGACCGGCACGAGCACGTCGAACGGCGCTCCCGAATTCGCCTGGAACGTCAGACGTAGGTTGGCTGAGGGCATCGCCCGCAATCGCACGATGCACTCCGTCCACCCGCCGGCCGGCACCTTTTCGGGCTCGACCCACTGGTAGATGATCGGCGCGGTCCGGTCGGCCGTCGTCTGCAGTTCGTCGACCGCTTTGCCGTCAACGTGCGTCAATTGAAGCCCGTCGGACTGGCTCGATGCATTGCGCAGGATCACGTGCAAGCTGCCGGCCGGCTGAAAGTGCGCCGGGTAGAACTGCTCCGGTTCCTTCCAGCCTTCAGCCCAAATGAAGTCCTGCCACACCTGCCGCCTGGCGAACGGATTGGCGTCCGGCCGCCACGCCGCATCCAGAATCTTCCACTCCGCCGATGCCTGGGCGGCGCACATTGCCAAACACGCCGCCGCAACCCAACAACGGTTCCTCATGGCTCGCCCCCTCGATTATCCAACACGTTCCACGCCCGCCGACGAATATGCAGAGTAACTCCTGCAACACATACACGCCTGTGGAAAGGATTGACGAGATGCACAACGCCCAACATGGCATTTGAACTCCGTCTTTCGTCCCTCGTCCTTCTTTCGACATTCGGGCTTCGTCATTCGTCAATGGACCGCACCTCACAGGAACCCGATCAATCGAAACAAGATCGTTGCGTCATGGACTCGGCGACGAGGCCGTCGGTCTCTTCAGCCACTTGTCCAGCCACGCGAACGCCGCCTCCTGCATCTCGACGTTGAAGACGTGCCCGACGTCCCATCGTTTGGTCACCAGTCGATCGCCCGCGCCGCGGCTGTCCCACACCCTGTGCATCCGGGCGTAGGCGGCGTCCGCCCCGGCCGTCGGGAACAGTGTATCCTTCGCGCCGCCGTCGTACACCATGAGCGGCTTCGGACAGGCGATGGAAGCCACATCCGGATAGTCCAGCCAATTACGCAAATCCGGTACCAGCATCGAGTAGGCGGAGTGCCCTTTGACCTGGTTGTTGCCCGGAGCCATCAGCGCCTCGGTCGTACACATCCAGCAGACCGCCACCGCCGCCGCGATCCGATCGCTCAGCGCGTTCAGCATCCACGTCCGGTGCGAACCCATCGACAGACCGACCGCCCCGATGCGTCGCGGATCGACCTCCGGAAGCGACGCGACATACTCCGCGCCGCGAATGTCGTCCCACGTGTTCACCCCCACCCAGGTCGTGCCCATCTGCATGAGGTTGGCAGCCAGGGCCTGCTGTGCGTTGTAGTCCACGCCTTCCCTGCGACCGCGATCGCCCCAAAACAGCGCATCCGCGCTGAACACGACGTACCCGCGATCGGCCAGCGCGTCGCCCACGAACCGCCCGCCGTAGGACTTGTCCACCCATTGTCGGGCGGCCTCAATAATCTCCGGGCGCTCGTCGAAAGGCTGAACCATCTTCTCCTTGCCGATCAGGAAACACGCACCGTGATCGTGGAGTGCAATCACCGCCGGGAACGGCCCCTTGCCCCTGGGCACCAGCAGATACGCGGGTATCCGGCAGTCGGCCGACACGTTGAAGACGATCTTGCGGGCCTCGTACGACCCCCGGTCCTCGCGGGCAACCACCACGGGCGAGAAATCCGCCCGCGGCGGTGGTGTCAGCAGGCATTCGAACACTTTCGTCCGCGCCCGCCGTCGCCATTGCTCGAAATCCACGCCGCCGGCTGGATCCCACGCGAGCGGGAATGTCAGCCGACCGATCAACGGATCGCGGAACGTCGGCAGCTTGTCTTCGACGCCGTACCGCGCATACTCGCCGCTCGGCTCGGAGGCTTGATACAAAGGATTGTTCTCGGGAATTCGGGCAAGCACCTTGCGCAGGACGTCATTGGCATGGAACAACCGTTCCGCCGGTCGATGAGCGAGATAGAAGTCCAATACGGCGAAGAAGTAGACGACGCTCTCCGGCGACGCATCGCCCAGGCCCAACGCACCCTCCGTATAATCGCGGCTGGGATCGCGGTCCTCCGGCCGGCGGTACAGGTCGGTCAGTCGCTTGCCGTCGTTGAGCAGACCCGCCGCCGCTTCCCAGCCGCCCAGGCCGGTGAGAAATCGACCGCTCCGCTCCCAGCCGAGTATGCGTTGCTGCAAAGCCCGCTCGATCGCGTCGAGAAGCGAGCCGATATCCTCCCCTCGCCGCTCGAGGCAGGCCGCCGCCCGGCAGAGCTGAACGGACCATTCCATGGCTATTCCCAGACTCGTCGAACTCGATCGCGGATGCGGATATCGCCAGCTCCCCACCGGGTCCTGGGAGCCCGCCATGAAATCCGCCACCGCCCGGATCACGTCGCGCAGCTTCGGCTCATCAAGACAGTGCCGCTCGAGCAACGGCAGGCCGAGCAGGGCGTACCCGATGATGTACGGCTTGGCGTAGCCGATCCTCAAGCCGTCGCGGTCGTCCTCGATGAACGGCAACGTGGCGGCCAGCGGCTTGCCCCCCTGATCGAACAGGTCGCCCGTCGAGAGCTTCGTCCGCAACTCGCGGAACAACCGCAAGCCCTGCTCCAGGTACTCCCGCCTGCCGGTATACTCGTACAGACGCACGAAATCGGTCACGTCGCCGATATTTCGACACTCGCCGGTGTTGGCGTGTACCTCCTGCGAGGCATAATCCACCTGCCAGCGTAACGCGACAGCCATCCGCGGATCGCCGGTCTCCTCGTAAGCATGAAAGAACGAATCATATCCCTTGGTGCAAAAGCTCACCGACGTATTCGATCGCCACATGAATTCGGGGTCGCGTGGGTGCCGGCCGTGGGCGGCGATGTTGGGGTAGCGCGTCCCTCCGAATCGTGTCTCGCCGGTCGTGCCCCACCAGATGGTCAGGTCGTGAAAACTCTCGCACCAATGGAGCGCGACCGCCCGCAGTCGCGCATCGCCGCTGCGGTAATACTCCTCGATGATCGGCGGGCAGTGGTTCAGGCGGTTCATGCCGTACGCAGCGCTGGTCGGCATGTCGGTTACGGTGCCGAAATCGTCGCCGAGTCGCCGGCTGGAGGCAATCGCGTCCACGTGATATCGGTTCACGGCCTCCAACAGACGCCACGGCGACAGGTCCGGCGAACGGCCCGTGTGGTAGATCGCGTCGAATGCGTCCGCCGGTATCCGCACCCGATGCGCGGGTTCCAGCAGGGCCGTCCACGCTGCACACGGCTTCGGGCCCAACACCACAATCGCCGTCCGCCAGGCTGCGTATTGCATCGGGACCTGCTCGGCTGCCCGACAACGCCAGTAGGTGATTTCGGAACCGTCGCCGCCGTTCCTGACGCTTGCGCTACCCCGTCGCAACAGGTGCGCGTCGGGAAAGCCCACCCGCTGATCGCCCGCTGAAATGGAGAATGCCTGCCCCCCGGCGAACGAATGCTCGAACGCCTGGTCCGCGGTCGGCCCGGTGATCCGCCAGCCGAGATCCGGCGCCCGCGCAACCTCATCCTCCGTCGGCTCCAATCGCTGCACGTGGGCCCGGATCCCAACCGTCCCCAGCGCATCCGCCCGCACCTCGATGATCCGAGGCCATTTCTCGTCGGGCACGAGCACCCGAACCCAAACGTAGTACTGACCGGAGGCCATAACCTCCGTCGTCGGCTCGATCGTCCAGACCCGCGGAGGTGCGAGCAGTTGCGCCCGCCATAACAGCTTCCCGTCGCGATCGATCTCGACGCCCGAATCGGTTGCCCGCACCTGGAGTTGGCCGACAGCCGGTTGCATCGCGCCCGGCTGCGACGTCGGTCGACGAATGCCTTTGGCAGCGTCAGCCGGCATCGGCTGGAACGCGACCGACTCGAGGCCGGTGAATTCATACGCAAAAGTCACGATCGCCCGGCGCACGAATGTCGGCCGGCCGGGATGGTAGGTAAGAACCTCGACGTCCGGACGGATGCTGCGCCCGCCGGCCTCGATCGTCAACCCGACGTCCGCCGGAAACGTCCCCGAGGCGAACGGCAACGACACACGGACCAGTTGCTTTCCCACAGCCTCAAATAGGCCCGGCTGCGCGTGCGGCTGCCCCACAGGCTGAAGCGTTCGTCCTGCTCTTCATACAACAATTCCGGTTGCGCGCCGAGGCGGTGGCGATAAAGGCGGTAG
>JAPKGY010000490.1 GCA_026647385.1 Phycisphaerae bacterium
AACACGCCGGCGTGTGCCAGTTCTTAAGACGGTGCCCCCATGGCGAGGGTCTTGGTGGTTGACGACGAGGAAGCATCGAGGCGGTTGCTGAGTGTCGCCTTGGCAGCCGACGGGCACGAGGTGCGCGCCGCCGCCACCGGGCGCGAGGCGATCGACGTGGGCGTGCGGTTCCGCCCGAACGTGGTGCTGGCGGACTGGGTGCTGAAAGACGACGTCCATGGCCTGAACGTCGCCGGCGTACTCCAGGCGGTCTTTCCCGAGCTGCGGGCGATTCTGATGACTCCCTGCCCGCCCGACTACCTGCACGAGGACATGAGCCGCGCCCGCCTGGCGGATACCATCGCCAAGCCGCTGTCCTCGGAGCGGATACGCGAGTCGGTCCGCGGCGCGATTCCGCCGCGCGGCGATTGTTCCAGAAAGCCTTCGATCGCGGTCATGGAGATCGGCGCTCACGGCGCCATCCTGTTCGCGAACGCCCGGGCGCGGGAGATGCTGGCCCGGACCCATGCCGGCCCGAATGCCGGCCACCTGGGCGACGTCGTCGCCGCCGAGCACTTCGTGGATCTCGACGCCGCCGTCAAGCGGTGGACCCCGATCACCGTGCGCGCGGATCGGCACCAGCGATGGTACGTGCGTTCGGAGGCACCGCTTTCAGGCACTTCGCGTCTGATCATCTGCCGCCCGCAGGATGAACCGAGGAACTGGGATTCCGCGGTGGTCACGACCCTGCTCAACCTGCGCGACTATCAGCGCGGCCGATGGCCTCTCCCGGGACGCGTCCTGGTCGTCGACAACCTCGCGGCCAGTTGCGGCTGGCTCGTCGCGATGTTCGAACACCTCGGCGCAGGGTGCTACGCCGTCGCCCAGGTCGAGGCGGTGCCTCATTTGCTCCGCGCGGACGAGGGGATCAATGTCCTCATGGTCCGGTGCGGACTCGGACGCGAGGCGATGGCCCGGTGTATCACGGCCGCTCGCGAAATCCGCCCCGATCTCGTCTTCCTCGCCACCGGCGCGACCGACCACGCACGGCAATGCGGTGAAATCGGGATTCAACATTTCCTCCTGGAGCCCTGGCGGGCCGACGACCTGATCCGCGTGCTGACCGACCGCATCACCCGTTGTACCCACTGCGGTTTCAGCCTGCCGCTGCGACGCGCCCGGACCGGCGAGGTCCCCGAACGCTGGGCCTGCGGACACTGCGGCGCCACCTACGAGGCGGTACTCGACGATCAGAGTCCTTCGGAGGCTGCATCACACGCACAGTTGATCGGTTAATCCGCTCCGGCTCACGCGCGCCTTTCCGAGCCGTCCTCGGTACGCTAACATGCCGTCCGGCGCTCCCAACCGCCACAACGGTGACGTGCCCGTTACCTCGCGGTTTCGTACAAGCCGCCTGTTGGAGACCCTGCCATGCCGTCTCGATCGTTTCCATGCCGGTTTTCCCCGGTTGCCGTCGTTTGGACGTGCGTTCAGCTCCTGACGGTGAACCCGTCGGCCGCCGACGTCACGATCATCGCCAATCCCGGCCCGCTCGGCTCGATCGAGCAGGCAGCGGTGGCGGAGGCGAAGGTCGACTGGTGGGACGATGACGCGACCGACGATATCGCCTGCACGGAATCGTTCGCGGCAACCGAGCTGCGCGACCTGTTGCCCAGGGCGGCCGACGTATCGAGCGACGGAGTCCGGCTTGCCCTGCCCGACAAGTGGCCGGATAAAGGTCACGCCATTCTCCTGACGACCGGCGATTCCAACCCACTCCTCCGGTCGCTGAAGGAGGCCGAAACCGCCGACGTGGCGGGCGACGCTCCGGGCTCGTTCCGGATCAAAACGTTCACCCGCGATCACCTCTCGATCACGGTCATCAGGGGGCGGGATCGCGCCGGCACGCTGTACGGCGCCTATGCGTATCTCGAGCGGCTTGGCGTGCGATTCTACGGGCTCGGCGAGCAAGGCACGGTCTATCCGGCTGCCCGAGGGCAACTGCCCCGCGAACTGGACGTCGCGGAGCAGCCTCATTACCTGACCCGCGGGTTCTGGACGTGGGAGAACCGCGGGGATCGGACGTTCTTCACGTGGATGGCCCGCAATCGGCTGAACTTCTGGTGCGTCGCCAGCGAACAGGACCTGCACTTCAACAAGAAGGTCGGGATGAAGCTGACCGCCGGCGGGCACGTGATCCAGGACCAGTGCCTGAACCCGAAGGCCGAGTATGCGTACGACCACCCCGATTTCACCGGCGATGAGAACAAACCGGCCGACCCTTATCAAGCGGGGCCACAGGCGCCGCGCGACGCCGACGGCGACGGCAAGCTCAGCTGCTTCGAGGCCCATCCGGAATGGTTCGGACTGGTCAACGGCCGGCGCAGCGACCGGATCAACCGGGACTTCGGCGACAACTACTGCACGTCGAACGGAGACGCGACGGCCGAGCTGGTCCGCAACGTCGTGCGCGAGTGCGTCGACGGCGTGTGGCGCGACGTGGACGTGCTCAATTTCTGGATGCTCGACGTCGGCAAGTGGTGCGAGTGCGATGCCTGTAAGGCCCAGGGCATCTACACGGATCGGTTGATGCGGGTCATTGATGCGACGCTCAAGGGCCTGGCCCAGGCCCGCGGCGAAGGCCGCCTCAAACGCGAGGTCGAGATTGCCACTCTCGCCTACCACGAAACGCTGCCCCCGCCGACCCGGCCTTTGCCCGCGGATTTCGATTACGCACACTGCTCGGTGACGTTTTTCCCGATCGAGCGGTGCTACGTCCACCCGCTGGCTGACCCCGCCTGCACGGAGATCAACCGGAAGCTCCAGGAGGATTTCCTCGGCTGGACGACCGGAACAGGGCGGTACTATACCGGGGCCGTCTTCATCGGCGAGTATTACAACGTGAGCCTGCTCAAGTCGCTGCCGGTTCTGTTCCCGCGGATCATGGCGGCGGATATTCCCTGGTACCATCGGAACGGCGCCCGCCATTTCCACTACATGCACACACCGACGCGGCTGTGGGGCACGTGGACGCTGAACCAATATCTGATGGCCCGATTGTTGTGGAATACCCGGACGGACGTCGACCGGTTGCTCGGCGAGTACTTCCACCGGTACTACCCGACGACTTCCGAGCAGACGCGGGAGTTCTATCGTGAGTTGGAGTACGCGACCGCCAACTGCAAGGCGTACAAGCACTACGTGTATACCGCCGACCAGCAATACGGGTTGCGCAACCGTCTGATGGATTCCAACAAGGGCGAAGTCTTCACCCTCGAACACCTGCACTATGAACCCTATCATCCGACGCTGAACGACGGGCCGGACCTGGTGGAAATCGTCGACGCCATGCACCGTGCCCGGCGGCATCTCGACGACGCACTGCTCGCGTGCCGGGACGCGACGGAGAAAACTCGGCTGATCGAGGACGAGCGGCGGTTCGCCTACGGCCAGACGATGATCGATTTCATCCACCACATGACCCGGGTTGCCCTGTTCCAGCGGCGGAACGATCCGGAGCAGGCCCGGAGGGAGTTCGAGTTGGCCGAGCGCGACGCGGCGATCCTCGAACGGATCGTCGACCTCGTTCAGGTGGCCTCCTCGCACGCCAACGCCGAGGACGGCCTGAAAGCCGCAACCCTGGACGGCGCGTACAAGGCCTTCAAGGAACGCTACGGCTCGACTCGCCCGGGCCCGTGAGAAGAGCGGGCGCGGATGGGTGCGAAAGAGCGCCGGACGGTCCGG
>JAPKGY010000491.1 GCA_026647385.1 Phycisphaerae bacterium
CCAGAACGTCGTGCCGCGAACCGTGGATACACCGTCGAGGCGCCGGGTTATTCGGAGAGATAGTATAACAGGGGCGGGGGTGGTGTGCTGCATGAGCGCGCCCCTTCGGGTCGCGGCTGAGCGATGAGATCGGTGCTTCCCTTGAGGTTGTGGTTAAACCCTCACATGGGTGCTTCCGTTGGGGGTGTGGTTAAACAGTGACAATGCGCGTTGCGAGTGCGGCGGCGCCGATGGTGCCGGCGTCGGGGCCCAGGGTCGCAGGGGCGATCTCCACGTCCCGGGTGGCGCTGGGTTGGCCTATGGCGGCAACGGTTTCCCGGGCGGCGGCGAGGAAGGGTTCACCCACGGCGGCGACGCCTCCGCCGATGAGGACCTTCGTCGGCCGAAAGACCACGCACCAGGATGCGATGCCCACGCCAAGCCAACGGCCGGTCTCGCGAACGATTTCGAGCGCAACGGGGTCGTTCTCGCCCAAGGCCCGGCCCACCTCGATACCGGTCAGTCGCCCCGACTGACCGGCGAGGGCGGCCAATCGTGACTGCGGATGACGCCGGGCGGCCTCGGCGGCCCGGCGTTCGAGCGCCGGACCGGAGGCCAGGGCCTCGACGCAGCCGGTGCCTCCGCACGCGCATCTCGGGCCGCCGGCGTCGACGATCACATGGCCCAGACTGCCGGCAATGTGACTCCAGATGCGAAGCACCTGACCTTCGATGATCACGCCGGCGCCGATGCCGGTGCCGACCACCGCGACGATGAGACGATCGACACCCCGGCCTGCGCCGAAACGGTATTCGGCGTAGGCGGCTGCATTACTGTCAGCGTCGAAGGCCGCCGGCAGATCGAGGCCTGTCCGGACCGCGCCGAGGAACTCCGTGCCGTTGAGGGTCGGCAGGTTCGCGGCGAAGAGGACGCGGCTGCGTTCGCGGTCGAGGTAGCCCGGCATGACCATGCCGACAGCGGCGGGTGCGAATCCGACCGCCCGGCCCTCGCGGCGAATCGCGGCAATCTCGTCAAGGATGAGGCTGCGGATCTCGGGCTCGGAGCGGGAGGCGTCGATCGGCGCCTGGCGGCGTACGACGATGCGGCCGGAGTCGTCCACAACCGCGAGCTTGACGCTCTGCCCGCCGAGATCCACACCGATGGCACAGCGATTCGCCGACAACGCGCAGCTCCCTCGAATGACCTGGATCATCGTACCGACTGGCGGTCGGGAAATGCAAATGCACGACCGGGTGCGAACGCGAGGCACCCGTCAAAACGAAGGGCCGCGCGGCTCTTTGGCGTTACCGCGTTCCAACGGACGCGATCGGTCAGATCGCGGCGAAGGGGACCGCCCCCGCGGCGAAATGAGGACAGTCCCCGGGCTCGAGCTCAGGAGTACGGGGCGGTCCATGCGTGATGGGAGTTCATCGTGTAAGATGCGATGGAGGACACGCGCAAGATCCGATGAAGAACGCAGGACGTTGGAACCTTATGCCGAAGGATTGATGCGATTGGGGCGCCGGTTTGCCCGAAAGGTTCCTTTTCGGTTGCGGACCACAAAAAGGCGGTCCGCCTTCGGGCTGAAGGGATGACTGGCCCATGCCGCAACGAGAGATCATCCTGATCAACTCGAACCGGATGCGCCCGCCGGTCGCGCCGCTGGCGCTGGACTACATCGGCGATCGGCTCCGGGCGACCGGGTGCGACGTACGGCTGGTCGATCTGGCGTTCGACGACGAAGCCGCTCTCGAGCGGGTGCTGGCCGACGTGGAGCCACTCGCGATCGGCGTGACGTTTCGCAACACGGACGATTGTTATGCCGGCAGCGGCGCGTTTTTCGTGCCGGCGCTCGCGGAACTCGTCGGCAAGATCAAGTCGCGGACGAAGGTGCCCGTCGTCCTCGGCGGGTGCGGGTACAGCGTATTCCCGGTCTCGATCCTGGCGGCCTGCGGAGCGGACTTCGGGATCGTCGGCGACGGCGAAGAGACCTTCGGGCTGCTGGTCCGCGGTTTGGCTGATCGCGACGAGGTTCGCGAGCTGCCCGGTCTGGTTCACCGGGTCGAGGACCGGATCGTGGTCAATCCGCCGGCTTATCGGGCGATGCTGGACGTTCGGCCGCAACGGTCGTTGATCGACAACGCCCGCTACTTCCGCGAGGGCGGACAGGGGAACTTCGAGACGAAGCGCGGCTGCCCTTCAAAGTGCGTCTACTGCGCGGACCCGGTCGCCAAGGGACGAAACGTCCGCAGCCGGCCGGCGGGCCAGGTCGCCGACGAGGTCGAATCGCTGCTGCGCCAAGGCGTCGACGTGCTGCATGTGTGCGACGGCGAATTCAACATCCCGCCCGCGCATGCGATCGCGGTGTGCGAGGAATTCGTCCGCCGCGGCCTGGGCGAGCGAGCGCGGTGGTACTGCTACGCGACCGTGCATCCCTTCCCGCCGGAGCTGGCGACCCGCATGCGGCGGGCGGGTTGCGTGGGCATTAACTTCGGCGTCGACAGCGGGTGTGATCGCATGCTCGCCGCGCTGCAGCGGGGATACAAGCGCGACGCGATCCGGCAGGCGGTCCGATGCTGTCGCGAGGCCGGCTTGGCTGTCATGCTCGATCTGCTCATCGGCGCGCCCGGCGAGGATGAAGCCTCGGTCCGCGAATCGATCGAGTTCATCCGGTCGGTCGATCCGGATCGAGCCGGGGCAGCCACGGGCGTGCGCGTTTACCCGGGAACCGCCCTGGCGGATTGGGTCCGCCGGCAGGGGCCGATGACATCAAACCCGAATCTGCGGGGGGCGCTGACCGACAACGACGACTTCCTCCGGCCGGTGTTCTATCTCGACGCGCGACTCGGGCCCGAGCCGGCTGACCTGGTCTGCGACATTATCGCGGGGGACGAACGATTCTTCCCACCGCCCCGCCGACAAAACGCGACGAACTACAACTACAATGACAACCGCGTGCTCGAGGAAGCGATCGCCCGGGGCGCACGTGGGGCATACTGGGATATCCTGAGGCGGCTGGCGGGCAAGACGCGGAGGGCGTGAGAGGGGACAAGCCAGTCTCCGGACAACGCGCCCCGCGAGCGCGCAACGTGGCACCCGGTTGTGGTGCAGCCACCCCGGCTGCACCTGTGCAGGCTGGAAGCCGGCACCACAAAGTGACAGGCGGGGAGGTCTGCACCACAAGGTAAGAGGCGATCGGGATGAGCCTTTCGACAAGGATGGGAACCCACTACACGCGGGAAGGCACCACGTTCCGCGTGTTCGCGCCGACGGCGGAGCGGGTGACGCTCCTGCTGGCAAATGAGGCGTCGGGCCCGAGCGGCCTGCGGGAGTATGCATGTCTGTCGATCGGCCGGGGCATTCATCAGGCGATCGTCGAGGGCAACCTCGCCGGAAGGTACTACGCGTACAAACTGGCAGGCCGGGGCTTCGATTCGCGGCGCGAGATCGTCGACGTTTATGCGATCTGTACGCAGAATCGCGCGTCGCGGTCGCTCATCGTCGATCCGGCAGCCACCGATCCACCGGGTTTTCGCGAGCATCGCTACGAGCGGCCGGCGTCCGCGACCGACGCGATCATCTACGAGATGCACGTCCGTGATTTCACGATCGCGGCCGACTCCGGCGTGAACCATCGCGGCCAGTACCTGGGCTTGACGGAACGCGGAACGCACGTCCCCGGCCACCCCACCCTTCGCACGGGCCTCGATCACCTCGTCGAGCTGGGCGTCA
>JAPKGY010000492.1 GCA_026647385.1 Phycisphaerae bacterium
CAACAACGATCGAATGGCTGATCGCCACGGGCTTTCTGGTCGGATGCCTGGTGGTCGCGTTCAAACCCGCCAAGCGGGCTAACATCAAATGACGCTGAATGACCGCGCGCCATCGCGGAATCCTCTTGGCCGCGAGGCCCGGAACCGCGTGCTGTCGCCGCTCACCGCGACAGGGGAGATCCACTGATGTTATCGAAGCAGTCCATCATCGTCGCCCTCGTCGGGCTGAACCTGCTGCTGCTGACGGCCGTCCTGATGGTCGGCTATACCCCGCCGGCCGCCCTGGCCCAGGAGGCCACCCCGTCCGCGGGCAGTGACATCATCGTGATGGCCGCCCAGGTCGAGATCGGAAACGACGTCACCTATGTGCTCGATACCCGCAACCAACTGCTGCACGCCTTTCGGACGCCGTTTCCCCATATGGACAACGACCCCGTCTTCGTCACCTACGTCGGTTCGCGAGACCTGAGCCGTGACTTCAAGAAGGAGGTTCGGCGATGACCACTCCGTCAACGATCTCAGCCAAGGATTTCGCGATCGGTGTCCTGAGCGTAACCGCCGTCATCCTTCTGGCAACCCTCGTGACCATAAGCGCCTTCGTCCCACGACAGGTCTATGCACTCCCGCAGGCCGGCGCCAGCGGCAACTTCCTCGCCACCGCCAGCCGCCTCGACGAGACCGCCGAGTTGCTCATGATCGTCAATACCCAGCAGAGACTCCTGAACGCCTACGGCTTCGACGTGGATGCCGGGCAGATCGCGCTCGTTCAACAGCTCGATCTGGATCGCCTGACCAAGGACGTTCAACGCATCCAGAAAGAGCAGGGGGGCGGACCGGTCATACGCGGAGGCGCCCGGCCTCGCCGATGACGGATCACCACGCATCCGCCACCGCCGCGCTCCCTCGGAAACCCGTCCGGCTGGGTCGGCCCTCTCCGCAAGCGGGGGAAATCAATATGGTCGCAAAGCAAGTCGCCCAACTCACCGAACTCGTCCTCGACGGCATCCCGCTGTCCAGGAACCAGGCTGACTGGATCGTGGAAAACGTCCGCGAGAAGGATCTCCAATGCCTCCTGGACGGAGCGGCGCGCATTCGAGACAAGTTCATCGGCACGGACGTCAGCACCTGCAGCATCGTCGCCGGCAAGGTCGGCCGGTGCGATCAGGACTGCTCCTTCTGCAGTCAGTCGGCCTATTTCAAGACACACGTCAAGGGGGAAACCGTCCTCTCCGGCGACCAGGTCTACCAGGCGTCCCGCGAAGCCGCCGCGAACGGCGCGTCCTGCTTCTGCGTCGTCAACAGCGGCCTGGGACCCACCGACGAGGAAATCGAGCAGTGGGCACCGGTCTTCGAGCGAATCCGTGAACCGGGTGACATCGGCCTCGGGGCGTCCCTGGGCGTCCTCACTCCCGAGCAGGTCCGCCGACTCGGCGAACTCGGCGTGCGCCGATACAACCACAACCTCCAGACCTCGCGCCGGTTCTTCCCAAACATCATCACCACCCACGGCTACGACGAACGCCTCGAGACCCTTCGCCTGCTCAAGCAGGCCGGCATCGAACTCTGCTCGGGGGCCTTGTTCGGCATGGGCGAAAACTGGTCCGATCGGCTCGACCTGGCCTTCGAGCTTCGCGACCTGGCTCCGGAGGTCATCCCCATCAACTTCCTCATGCCCATCGACGGAACGCCCCTCGCCCGGACCCCGCCCCTGGGACCCACCGAATGTCTCAAAATCATCGCCGTCTTCCGCTACCTGCTCCCGAAGGCCCAGATCGAGATCGCCGGCGGGCGCAACACGCAACTGGGGACCATGCAGGACCGCATTTTCGCCGCCGGGGCCAGCGGCTTCCTCATGGGCAACTATCTCACAACCTGCGGACGCTCGCCCGAGGAGGATCAGCGGATGGTCCGCCAACTCGGCCTGCAAATCGCCCCGTTCAAACCCGACCCCGATCGGCCGGAGTCCATCCGTAACACGGCGCCAACCACGCCGACGGCGAGCTCACGATGCCCGGACCACGCACCAGCCTGAAAAACGACGCCTTCGTGACGGGCCTGGGCATTGTGTCGCCGGCCGGAAGTGACTATCCATTGACATGGAGTATATTAACGTCATACAGTTGTAATGTATTCTTAACAGATCCTGAACCCTTAGGTTCTTATGAGGGTTTTTTAGATGTTTTAGGTTTCACACAACTTCCACACCCGCCTGGCGAGGGGACGCCTTCCCGATGCCGCGCCCTCGACCCGACCACCCGCCTCGCCTTGGCCGCCGCCGACCAGGCCGTCGCGGCCGCCCGCCTCGCACCCGATGATTGTCGCGCGATCGGACCCCGCCCGGCGAGGGTCTCCGTCGGCACAAGCAAGGGCGGCGTGATCACCGCCGGCCAGGCCCTCGCCGCGATCGGCCGCACGCGGCAGGGGGGAAACCACCACGTCGAACAAACCCTGCTCGCGTTCCTGCGAGAGGGCCCGCCCGACGCGGCCGCCCGCCTCATCGCCGAACGCTTCGGCGCCACCGGCGGAACCCATGCGACGGTAGGGGCCTGTGCGACGGGAACCCTGGCCGTCATTCAGGCGGCCCGCTGGATCCAGGACGGGGAAGCGGACATCGTGTTGGCCGGCAGCGCCGATGCCTGCAAAACCCCCCTCTGGCTGGCCGCGTTTCAACGGATGGGTGTACTCGCCAGGCCGCATCCCACCCTCGGACCCGCGTATGCCTGTCGCCCCTTCGATCGCTCCCGAGAGGGATTCGTGGTGTCCGAGGGGGCAGCCATCCTCGTCCTGGAAAGCCGGCGATCCGTCCAAAAACGATCCATCGAACCTCTCGCCCGGATCGCTGCTTTCGCATCGGGCAGCGACCCCGCCGGGCTGGTCAATGTGGATGGCCAGGGCGAGGCGCTGGCGGCTGTCGTAACCCAAGCCCTCCGGCGGGGGGGGTACAAGCCTCGCGATCTGGCCGCCGTCCTCGCACACGGAACCGCCACCCCGGCGAACGACGCCACGGAGGTCCGGGCCCTGCGACGAGCCCTCGGAAACGAAGCGCCCAGGGTCCCTATCGTCTCCGTCAAAGGCGTCATAGGCCATCTGCTGGGAGCCGCCGGCTCCGTCGAGACCGCCTTGGCCGCCCTGGCGACGCACCACCGCCGCCTCCCCGGAAACGCCACCTTGATCGAGCCCGACCCCGCATTCGAGGACCTCACGTTGCCCCGCCAGCCAGTCGACCTGCCCTCAGGCCCCATCCTCAAGACCTCGATGGGCTTCGGCGGACACCTCGCAGCCATCCTGCTGGATAACCCGTAGCCGGGCTCCCCGAACCAGCTGAGCAGCAGGATAAAAACGGTTGCGAACAGCGGTGTGCCCGCCCGTAGCCGGGCTCCCCGAACCAGCTGAGCAGCAGGGTTCCCCAGGCAACCCACCAGGACTCCCCCAACCAGGAAACCCCGAGCTCTCACACAAGGCAGCAGCGATTCCCCGACACGCGGGCTCATGGAGAACAGCCATCTCCTCACGTGATTCGTCGCGTCTTGGCGTGCTGTTTCATTCGTCGCGAATTGGTTTGCCGCAGCACGTGCTCCGTCGCGGAGCCATCCAGGGGGCAAGCCCGCCCGGAGGTCCAGGAAGCCCGGTTCGACGATACGAGAGCGAACGCAACATAACATTGATTATGGGACGTTACGGTGGGGCCTTCGCCTACGGCATCGACG
>JAPKGY010000493.1 GCA_026647385.1 Phycisphaerae bacterium
CCTCACGAGAGCGATCACGGCCAACTGCTGAAGGCGGACGAAAAGCAAATATGCTTCATGTGCCACGAGGGGACGCGCGACGAACTCGCGAAATTCGAGTACGTCCACGCCCCCATCGGCGAGACCGGCTGCGACGCGTGCCACGACGCCCATGGGACCGACCACGCCATGAACCTGCGGGAGGCGGTCCCCGATCTGTGCTACTCCTGCCACCCGCAGGTCAAGAACGTTTTTCAGCACGGGGGGCACCCCTTCCATATCGTGGAGCAGCAAGGCGGCTGCCTGAAATGCCATAACCCCCACGCTTCGTCGGTGTGGAGCCTGCTGAAGAGCGATCCACTGACGTTGTGTCTCTCGTGCCACGACCGGGAGATCGTCAAGGCGGACGGCGAGACGATCGCGAACGTCAAAGCCGAGGTCGAAGGCAAGCAGTCCCTGCACGGCCCGGTGGCCCAGAAGGACTGCGGCGCCTGTCACCTCAGTCACGGGAGCGATCACTTCCGCCTGCTGAGGGAGGAATACCCGGCGGAGTTCTACGCCCCGTTCGATCTGCGGTCGTACTCGTTGTGCTTCTCCTGCCATGCGGAAAAGATCGTGCTGACGCGGGAAACGGAGGACCTGACCGACTTCAGGAACGGGAACCTGAACCTGCACTACGTCCATGTCAACAAGGCGGATCGAGGGCGGACGTGCCGGGCATGCCATGCGACGCACGGCAGCGATCAGCCCAAGCACATTCGGGAATCGGTTCCGTTCGGCATGTGGGAAATCCCGCTCAGGTTCACCCAGACCGCCACCGGCGGGACCTGCCAAACGGGATGCCATGAAGAGCACGCCTATGACCGGGAGGCGCCGGTCCCGTATCGCCCTACAGTCGCTCCCGCCACCGAAAACACGCCCGACCGGAAGCATCCCGCAAGCCAACCGGGAACCGGCGTCGGGAAGACCCCTCAACAACCAGGAGAAGGAAGTCATGCCGAGCAATAGAACGAGCCGGTCGATCGCCCTGTTTTGCGGGGTGCTGGCGGCCTTCGCGCCGGCCCTTGGACAGAGCGAGCTTCGCAAGATCAAAGTGGGAGACAAGTTCGAGCCGTTCACCCTGACCGACCTCGATGGCCAGAGCTTCTCCTGTCAGCCCGATCAGGGGCGGATACTGGCGGTTGTCTTCCTGGCGGCCCATCAGGAAAGATCGGAGCGCGCTGCCAAGGAACTGATCCGCATCGCCGCCGACTTCGAACGCGGCGGGCATCCGGTGGACCTGGTCGCCCTGATCAGCAGCAGCGACGACGTGCCCTACTTCCGGCGACTCAAAAACGACCTCCAGGCGCGCATGCCCATCCTCATCGACCAGGAGGACCGCATCTGGGGCAAACTGGGGATGACCGCCACGCCCACCGTCGTCGTGGCGGACCCTCGGGGCCGGATCAGTTGGATCCGCGCCGGGCACGGCTACGATTTCGCCGAAGAGGCGCGATCCGAGCTGGCCCAGGCCCTGGGGCTGGAGCCCCGGAAGGCTGAAGAGCACGGGCCGGTCAAGGCATTGACCAACGACCGACCCGAAGACCGCGCCCGAAGGCACCTGAAAATGGCTCTCCTGCTCGAGGAGGAAGGACGATTCGACGCAGCCATCGCGGAGATCAAGAAGGCCGACGAGTTGACGCCCAATGTGCCCGAAATCCGGCTCCTGCTCGCACAGCTTTTCTGCCGCACCGGCCGAGGGGGGGAAGCGGCGTCGGTGCTGAACACGGTTGCGACGACCAGGCCATCCGATGACGCGGAGGTGAAGCTGCTGTCGGGCTGGGCCGCCGGCAACTGGGTGAATCCGACCGCGCGGAGCAGCTTCTGAGCGAATCGGTGCGTCTGAATCCCCGATCCATGCGGGCTCTCTATGAGTTGGGCAAAGTATTCCATCAACGCGGAGATCAGGCCAAGGCCCTGGAACTCTACGATCGGGCTCTGGCCCACTTCTTCCATGAGACGCCCCTCTCGTCGAATCCGGAACCAAAACAGTCCGCAAAGTGACGGGTTTTTGCTGGCCGAAGCTGAGGTGGAGCCGGCTTCGCACTTCGTGCCTCGACAGGCTACCTCGGAGCGGGCGCCCCTGCCCGCCGATCGTTTTCGCCGGCCGCGCCGCGTGCGGCGGGTTTCCGCAGGGAAACGGCGTTATCGGGGGCCGTCCATTCCAACTCCTGCCCGGGGCACAAGTTACGAGACGGGTACGGACGGTTCTCGATGCGATCGGATCAGAACCCAGGGACGGCATCGATGGACATGACCGGTTCGAAGACCGGAGAAGTCCTGGGCGACATGTTGACCGAGGTTGGGTAACATGCGATTGAATGCCTACGCTCCACGGGGAAGATCTGGGCTGCGAGGTCGCGAAGCTTTCGCAGCCGAGCATCCCGACAGACTGATGACGCGCATGCCGAGCGGAACCGCGCGCCGTGGCGTCCACCCCCTCGCCGCTCGATGGAAACACTGAAGCGAGCCGGGCGAGCGACGGGAGGGTCGTCCGACGATGCCTCCGATGGAAGGGAGGGTTTTCCCATGGAATCCTCGCAGGAAAAGGAACAGGAGTGGCAGATCACCTTTGACGCCATCCGGGATCCGGTCATGATCCTGGATGCCGAATTCAGAATCGTCCGGGTCAATGCCGCAACCGTTTCCTACCTGAAGCTGCCCCAGGAGAGCATTCTGGGCAACCCCTGTTACGCCCTGATGCACGGAACGAGCCGCCCCCTGCCGGGTTGTCCCTTCGAGAAAGCAATTCGGACGCGGGGTTATGAAGAGGCCGAGGTTTGCGACGAGCAGAACGATCGATGGCTGCGCGTATCGGCGCACCCCATGTTCGATGAAAGCGGGAGGGTCACGAACATTGTTCACGTGATCCGGGACATCACGGAGCACAAGAACGCCGAGCAGCAACTGAAAGACAGCGAGCAGCGGCTGCGACTCGCCGTCCAGGCGGCGCGGATGTTCGCGTTCGAATGGGATCCGCGCACGGATCGGGACATGTCGGCCGTCGCCTGCACGGACATCCTCGGCATCGACGCGGAGTCCGGCGCGCGCGGCAGCTACCTGACCAGGATTCACCCGGACGACCGAGCCAACCTGTTTCGGAGCATCGAGGAGCTCTCTCCCGCAAGCCCCGACTACCGCGCGAGTTACCGCCTGGCTCGAGCGGACGGTCAAACCCTCTGGCTCGAAGAGAGCGCACACGGGTTCTTCGACCGTGACGACAAGCTGGTCAAGCTGATCGGCATAGCCGCCGACGTCACCGAACGCGTGAACGCGGAAGAGGAAACGCGACAGCTTCGCGAGCATATGGCCCGGATGTCGCGGATTTCCGCGATGGGCGAGTTGACCGCGACCCTCGCCCATGAACTCAGCCAGTCGCTGGGGGCCATCACGCTGAGCGTTCAGGCCTGCCAGAGGATGCTGAAGCGTCCGGCCCCGGATCTTGAGGAACTGCGGGCGACTTTGGCTGCGATGATCGCGGATAGTCGAAGGGCGAACGAGGTCGTCGGCCGGGCGCGGGATTTCCTGCGGCGGGGCGAAGCCCCGAAAAGCCAGATCGATCTCAATGAAATCGTGCGGTCCGTCGTGCCCATGGTCAACGCCCGCCTCGTGCGAGACCAGATCAAGCTGACGCTCGATCTGGACCCGGACATTCCTCCCATTACCGGCGGAACCGGT
>JAPKGY010000494.1 GCA_026647385.1 Phycisphaerae bacterium
CCGACGGGCGCGTCGAACTCGATGGCCTCAAGCTCGGTCAGCGTCGCGACCGGCGTCACCCGCCCGTCGCGCAGGAACTCGGCCTGCCCGCTGTACTCGTTGATCAGCCCCTGGAAATTGCCCTAGCGCAAACTGCCTCGTCGCAAACCGCATCCGATGGAGGAACCTTGCAGAAGAACATGCTCGTGTGTCACACAGATCCCCGACTGCAGGAGTCCAAGGCATGCTCAGGGCTTCTCCCGTCCATCCATCACTGTATCCTCTTCGCAATCCGCGATCAATCAAAAATGAACTCGGGGATGCTTTTTTGAGGTGTTGGCGCGAAGCGGGCAACCGGCTCCGCGGTCGATCGTCGATCAAGACGCGGTGCCGTGTCGGATTCGAGGCGCCCGGGTCATCTTCACCATCGGGGGATCACGTTCGCGAGAACCCAGAGGGTGTGCGAGAAGCTCTGGGCGAAGCGGCAGTCCCGATTGGGCGGCAGGTTTTTGAAGGACCACACCCACCTGGCGCCGGACCCCACGCCTTGTCCTGGCGAAATGAGGACAGTCCCCGGGCTCCTCAGACACCCGCTAAGACGTGACACCCGCGGCGCGGACGTAGCGTGGCGACGCCGAACGTACGAGCGGTCGGCGGAGTGCAAGCGTCTCCGCCGACCGCCCTGACAGACCGGATCGGCTCGTGCCGCCGCGAACCCGGCGACGGGCGGACGATTCCCAAGGCTCAGGCGTAGCCGCACTTCAACACCTCCGGATACACCTGACCTGCCGCCGCTTCCCTTCTTCGCGGCCGCAATCTCGAGCCCTTGCGATCCCGAGGACCACCGACTTGTCGCGGCTCCCGGAATCGGATGACGGTCACGGCGTCTTCCACTGCGGATGGCCGCCGCTGTTTCGCAGCTCAACCGTCTTGTCGCCGGCTTGCACGCTCATGGCGATGACCCGCAGCATATCGGTCCGGCTGGACAGCCAGCCCTTCACCGTGATTTCCTGGCCTTCCCGCAGGTCCAGTCCCTTGCTGCTCAGGAAGGAGGAGGGTGCCAGGATGACCGTGGCCATCGCGGCTTTCTCCTGGCCCGGCGATAACTGCTGCCCTTCCTTGAGTTCGATCCGGGCGGTGCAGGCCCCTTCGTCGCCCTGCACGAGCCCTCCCTCCGCGTCGCGGTCGAAGCTTCGGATGGTTCCCGTGCAGGTCTTGAGCCCGCCTTGAGTGAAGCTGGCGTACTCCTCCGGCTCAGGAGCGAGGACGTAGCCGTACATCACGTAGTACGGCGTTGCATCGAAGTACGCGTTGGTCCGCTCGTTCCAGTCGGTCTTGGCCATGTCCGGCCACTGCCCGGCGGAGAATCCCGGTGCGTCCTTGATCTTCGCCACCGGCGCTTCAGCGATCACGTCCGGCCGCGGGTCGACCCGCTGAACACGAATCAACTCCCAGGGTACCGCGCAGAGCTGATTCTCCGGGACCAGTTCGCTCTCACGATTGACGATGGCATAACCGATGTGGCCGCGGTTCAGGTCGACGATCAGGTTATTCAGATGGCCGACGGCGACCCCATCCTTGGCCTTGACCTTCACACCGCCCTCGTCAAGCAAGGTGGACATCAGAACCATCTCGCCGGGGGTGTTCTTGTGGGTTTTCTGGCCGGGGTGAGCAGCCATCCCGGATCCGGACGCAGGGCCCTCCGTTCGCGCTTCCTCTGACTTCCGTTCAGCGCCCTGCTCTTTCTTTTCGGCGGCGGACGCCTCGCCTTTCTTCATCGCCTTGGAATGGCCCTGGGCTTGCCAGTAAGGCCGCACGTCGAACTGGCGATGAAACCGCTCGGCGAAAGCGGCATCGCTCAACTTTCTCACCTGGTCGAGGTTCTCGTCATCGAAGCCCTCGGCCTGTTTCAACTGCTCGATCGTGGCCTTGGTTCGGAGCTCCTTTGCATCCCCCTTGCAACGGAGGGTGACGAACGGAAGCAGCACGTCCTTGTCCCCCATGCCCAGGATGCCGCCGTGGGAGATCACGGCGTAAGCGACTCGCCCGTGATCGACGTCGATAATCATGTTCTCAATCGTCCCGAACTGCTCACCCTGCTTGGTGAGCACCTTCATATTGCGGAGTTCGCTGATCCGGCGAGGTTCGAGCTTGCACGCATGCTCACCGGCCTTGGCTCCGTGGGCCACGCTGCACTCTTTCTTCTCCGCGGTCTTCTCGCCCGCCGTCTTCGCCGTCTCACCACCTCCGTACGCAACGCCGGCCAAGAAAAGGTGTGCCAGCGTCAGAGCCGAAATGGATTGCATCCATCGCCTCATACCGCACCTTCCTTTCTGTCCTTACCCGGGGGATTCCCCCGTGGAGATCCCTGGACTCATCCAGCCGACCGCTTCGGCACCATGATACGCTCCGCGACGCCGTGCCATCCCGAAGGATGTCACCGGCCTCGCCGACGCTGAACAATCGACAGACATCGAACCACCGAACACTCCGAACAAACATGTATAGGAGACGCAACCTCGGGCGACCATCCGGACAAACACGGATTCCCGCGAGGCTTCTTCCCTGGCACTTCTGCATACGATGCGAGTCGGTAAAAGGTGCGCGCGCCTGGGGGAAGTTCCTGGTCATGTCCGCGAAAAAAGTCGCGTCCGGCGCGGTCCACAGGGACGATCCTGTTTCACTCTCGCACGCGCCCCCGGGGGTCGCCACCCCGTCCCGCGGCCCCAGCCCTAGGCACGACCGTGGCAAAACCGGCGCCAGAGTCCTTTCCGGCAGGCCGTGCCCCAGGCATTTGTAATGCGCACCGGCCCGGCGATGTCTCACCCGATCCGCGCGTGTTTCAGGTCGGCGATGTCCCGTCCGAACCGCGCAGTGTTGACACCGCACCTGGCCGCGATTACAAACCCCGGCGGTCGCCCGTCCGCATGCCCCAGCCTACAGCGGCACCCATGGCCAACAGGAGATCTTCGATGCCTCCCAAAGCGATCGTTCCCGTCGGAGTCGCAATGCGCCTGGTATTGCCGGCGATTCTCCTTGCGACTTCATCCGGCACATGGGCAGCGGACTCGACCCGCCCCGCCGACCCGCGGAGCGCTCTCGACATCGGCAGCCGTCGACAGGTCTTCGTCGACGGGCGGTTCCTGGAGCAGGCCAGGAACATCCAACTTGTCATGCACCCGCCGATCAAGACCGGCGAGTACACGATTCAGCCCGACCAGCCGTGGGAACGCGGCATCGGCTCGTACAACAGCGCGCTATGGGCCGACGGCGCGTACCACATGTGGTACCGCGCGGGCGGAGGGATGTGCTACGCCCGCTCGAAGGACGGTATCGAGTGGGAGAAGCCCAAACTCGGCCTCGCGGAAATCGACGGCCGCAAGGACAACAACGTCGTGCTCGGCCGCGGCGCCGGCGGCGCCGACGACGCCGGTCAGGGCGGGATGGTCTTCGAGGACCCCACCGCCCCACCCGACGAGCGGTTCCGCATGGCTATCCGCGAAAACGATCCGGGCAACGACGTGCTGCTTTACTCCTCGCCCGACGGCATCCACTGGAGACTCACCCACCGCAGAGTCCTCACCTTTACCGAGCCGGATAAACGCCACCATCTCGACTCGCAGAACGTGATCTTCTGGGACGACCGCATCGGCACTTCGACTATGGCACGAGCAGCGACACGGAGAACCGCCTGACCGCCGTGTACCTGCCCTCG
>JAPKGY010000495.1 GCA_026647385.1 Phycisphaerae bacterium
TTCCCGGGGATCGCGGACGCCCAGAACGCGGCGGCTGTTCTCACGCAAACGTTGTGCATCCGCGTTCTGCCGGGCGATGCCAGCGGGGACGGATCCGTGAATACGTCGGATTACGTGGCCATTCGCGGCCGCATGGGCCAGGAGATCAACGCATCCAACTGCCGTTACGACGTGAACGCCGACGGATCGATCAACACGAGCGACTTCATCTCGATTCGCAGCCGGATCGGCACGTCGGCCGGCGTCTGTCCGTGACGGCCGGCGCGATTTCTCGCGCGACGCGAGTGCCTGCGGGTGGGACAGCGTCGCTGCGGCGTGGCGCGTGACAAGCCCGCGTCGGATTGCGATCCGGCGCGGGCTTGAGTGTTGGAGCATCGCCGTCCGCCCTTTGGAGTCAACCCCTCGACGATCACCGGCCGGAAGGTGTATGATAATCCCTGCACGACTGCACGGAGGGCGCGGAGAAAAGAGTAACAGCCGGGTCAAATCCTCTTGTCGCAGAACGCTGGAGGGAGTGTGTTTTCTCGCCGAAGGCGTATTCGGCCGGGATCCGAGTGCTTCTCCGGAAACTGATGGCCATGCCCAAACTGAGCAATACCTCACACGTCAAACGTGTCGTCACGCTTCTGCTGGTGGGCGCCGCGCTGGGGCTGACCGCCCATTTCGTGCTGCAACCGAGGAGCTTCGGCGAACTCGGGCATTACCGGGCGGACAGCCTGTATGACATTCTCGACGCCGAGGTGGTACACCAGGGCGAGGCCGTCTGCGGCGAATGCCACGAGCGGATCTATCAGGCACACGCCAAGGACATTCACTTCCGGGTCCAGTGCGAGGACTGCCACGGCCCCGGAAACGTACACGTGAAGTATCACAAGACCCGGGACGCCTCGATCCGGGACGATCAGGCCCGCATGCCGAAGGAATACACGCTGGAAGGCTGCCTTTTCTGCCACCGCAAGCTGGCCGCCCGGCCTCGCACGTTCGCCCGGATCGATCCGGAGGAACACTACCGGTTCCTGCACGTGACCGACCCGAAGACGCGATGCATCGAATGCCACGATCCGCACGAGCCGCTTTTCCTGTCGGAGCCGGTGGACAAGGCCCGGATCCATCCCGTCATCCTGGAGTGCGAGGCGTGCCACGACGCCGCGCCGCAAGGCGAGGCCAAGGACGTCCCCGGGCATCCGGTCATCTTCGTCTGCCGGGATTGCCACCGGAGCGTGGTGAAGGATTTCGTGAAGCGCGAGCACTCGTTCCTTCGCTGCACGACCTGCCATTTGTTTTATCGCGCGAGCGAGACGTCGGGTCGGATCTTCAAGAACGCCGACCGGCGGTTCTGCCTGCTTTGCCACGAGGCCAAGCCGTTCAAGGACCCGGAGAAGCTTCCGCAGATCGTCTACGAGGATCATCTCGCTCGGATGGCCGAGGTCATGCGCCGGGACCCGGTCGCACTCGACCAGGACCCGGCCATGTGCCTGACGTGCCATTTTGATTTTATTCACGACCACAAACTGATCCGATCGCTGCAGGAGCAGGAGCCATGAGCGAGTCTGAAGGCACCCTCAGTCGTCGCGAATGCGTTCGGCTGGCCCTTTACAACGCCGCCGGGGTCTGCGTGGGCGCGATGGTCGCCCTGGGCAACGAGCCGGACAATCGCCCGACGGACGACCTGCGCGATCTCGGCCGATTCGACTGGGGTTTCATCGTGGACACGACCCGGTGCATCGGCTGCGGGTCGTGCGTTCGGGCGTGCAAGCTCGAGAACCACGTACCCGACGCGTTCTTCCGCACGTGGGTCGAGCGTTACGAGATCGACGAGGACGAGGGGGTCCACGTCGACTCACCCAACGGCGCGCTGGAGAGCTTTCCGGCCGACCGGGTGCGGGACAAGCGGATCGTGAGCGGGTTTTTCGTTCCCAAGCTCTGCAATCACTGCCGGAACTCGAGTTGCACGCAGGTGTGCCCCGTCGGGGCGACGTACCGTTCGCCCGACGGCGTCGTCCTGGTCGACAAGAAGCATTGCATCGGATGCGGTTATTGCGTGCAGGCCTGCCCTTACGGATGCCGCTTTCTCGCTCACCCGCCGGGAACGGCGGACAAGTGTACGCTGTGCTACCACCGCATCCATCGCGGGCTCCCGACCGCCTGCGTGGCGGCGTGTCCGCGCGAGGCCCGACTGTGCGGCGACCTGAAGGACCCCAACAGCCGGATACGCAAGGCGCTGCACGAAAGACGCTACAACATCCTGAAGCCCGAACTCGCGACGAACCCGAAATGCTTCTACATCGGGCTCGATATGGAGGTCAAGTGATGGACGGGTTCGTCTTCCCCAACGAGATCCACGTGGTCTGGACGGTGATGATCGTCCTCTATCCATACATCACCGGGCTCGTGGCCGGCGCGTTCATCGTCTCGTCGCTGTACCACGTGTTCGGCCTGAAGCAGCTCCGGCCGATCTCCCGGTTCTCGCTGGTCTCGGCCTTCGCCTTCCTGCTCTTCGCCACGTTCCCCCTGTTGAATCATCTCGGGCATCCCGAGCGTGCGTTCAACATCATGATCACGCCCAATTTCACCTCGGCGATGAGCGGCTTCGGATTCGTCTACTCGGGCTACGCCATCATCGTGCTGCTGGAGATCTGGTTCCATTACCGCGCCGATTTCATCGCCCGGTATCACGCGTCCACCGGCCTCGCGAAGCGGATCTACCACGCCGTCCTGCTGGGCTGCACCGTCCGAAACGAGGAGACGGATCGCATCGACGCGAAGATCGTGCGGGCGCTGGCGGGCGTCGGCATCCCGGTCGCGTGCGTGCTGCACGGTTACGTCGGATTCCTTTTCGGCTCGATCAAGGCGAACCCCTGGTGGTCGACGCCGCTCATGTTCATCATTTTCATTTTTTCCGCGATCGTGTCGGGGCTTGCCGTGCTCGTTTTCCTCTATCAGTTCGTGAGCTGGCGAAAGGGGATTCCGGTCGATCAGCCCGCGTTGGACATGATGGCCCGCTTCCTGTGGGGTTTCATGATCGTGGCCGTCGTCCTCGAGATGATGGACGTTCTGTCCCTCGCCTACGAGCAGACCGAGCGATGGGCCATCCTGGACGAGTTGATCCACGGGCGATTGTGGTACAGCTACGTTCTCTGCCAGGTCTTCATCTGCTCGATCGGGCCGTTTCTCCTCCTGTTCCTCGTCGTCTTGTGCAAACTGCCCCGGCGGGTGTCCAACGCCCTGATATTCACCTCCTCCGTGCTGCTGCTGACCCAGGTCCTCCTGATGCGCTGGAACGTGGTCATCGGCGGGCAGCTCGTCTCCAAGAGCTACCGCGGCTTCACCAGCTTCTTCCCGGGGATCTTCGACAAGGAAGGGATCGTCGTGGCCGCCGCCATTCTGATCATCCCCTTCCTTCTCTTGTGGCGATTCGACAAGCTGTTCCCCTTCTTCCCCCAGCCCGGATCCGAACCGGAGCCCTCGCACGACGCGACGGCGGGAGGCGGAGGAGTCTGAGGCAGTCGTATGTTCGGCGGGAGTCGCATGACATACCCGGGCACGATCCTCATGCTGTTGCTCGCGACCGTCGTTCAGGCGCAGGCAGCCGCGAAATCACCTCTTACAATGCTGGTATTATTAACAAAGAAATCGCATACAGGTACATCTGGACTTGGTGGTGCAATGTTTACTACATATAACC
>JAPKGY010000496.1 GCA_026647385.1 Phycisphaerae bacterium
CTGGCCCCGATCACGATCAGGTCGACCGACTGCTCGTTCGCGACCTTCAAAATGGCACCGGCCGGCCGAAGTTGCAAGTCCGGCAGGCACTGCGACGATACTTCCACGGCGCCCGTGTCCACGCCGCTCAGTAACTGCTCGTTCTCCCGCTGGGCCCAGCGCTGCATGAGCGCGGCGTGCTCTTCGAGCGTCAAGTCCGCCTCCAGGTACTCGCCTCGGATGGGAAAGACGTTCAGGCAGGTGATCGCACCCCCGGACGCAGCCGCCACCGCCGATGCCGCCTCGACCGCTCGGGCCGAACACACCGAGTTGCGGACCGGCACGAGGATGCGCTTCGCCCGGAACTCCGCATCCTGCGGCACCACCAGCACGGAACACGTGGCCTTCATCGCGATGCGGCGGGCCGTCGTCGCCGCCGATCCGTCTCCTTCGCTCGTGCGTCCGAGCACGATGAGGTCCGTGCTCGTCTCCATGGCGTGCCGCAGGATCTCCATCATCGGCGAGCCCGCCGCCGTGCCGCACGTCACGCCGAAGCCCTGACTGCGGAAAGCGTTGGCCGCGGCCCGCATCGCCCGGATCGCCTCCGCCTCCGCCGGTGTCATGCCCGCGCTCTCGTCCGTCGTGTCGGCCGGGCAGATGTGCAGGAGGTGGATCCCTCGACAGCCTGTCGACCGGGCCCACTCCCCGGTGTATTGCAGCAGCCAGCGATCTTCCGCGGGACGTTTGACGCAGACAAGAATGTGTTCGAAACGTTCCATGGCAGTACGTCCTCATGAATGGACCGGAAGTAAGCCGAACGCTTCGTACATTGACAGTATACGCCATGATCGAACCCTGAACCAAGATCATTCGCATTTTGCAGGGGCAAACCCTCGGGACGCAAACACTCCATCAAAGCCGCCGCCCATGCGCCGATGAGAACCGAGTTCCTCAGGGCCTGACGGGCAAGGATCGACGCGATTTGCACGCATGTTTCCGCAAAGAGCTCCTTTGGAGTTGAGGACCACAAAAAGCATTTGGGCTGTGGACCACAAGAAGGCGATCCGCCTCAGGGGTCCGATAAGAATCATTGCATTCGCACCGCCCGGCGTCGACACGGTTCGATTGAATCCGTCCCAAGCGACCCGAACAGTCCACGGCACATCCGCGCGATCCTGTCCCTGCACCACTTCCCGTCCCGTTCGCGAGCGACGCGGCGATCTCCCGTCGAGTCCCCCGTCGAGTCCCCCGTCGAATCCCCCGTCGATTCCCCCGTCGAGTCCCCCGTCGATTCCCCCGTCGAATCCCCCGTCGAATCCCGCGTTTAGCCGCGACCCGAAGGGGAGCGTTTTTCAACCGCCCCACCCTTCGCCGCCCCGCCCGAACCGCCCCGCCACCGGTTCCCGTGACGGCATTTCCGTGCGTCTTGAATGCCGTGGGGACCGCCTTTACAGTATTGCACTCCCCGGCCGGTACTCAGGCCCGATGACGCCAGGAACGAGTCCGGCACCGACAGGGGGCCGGGGTGGGGGAGCCCCCCCGATCCAAACTCAAGGAGTCACCATCGTGGACAAACCGACCGCCAAGCCCGGCAACCCGAACTTCAGCTCCGGCCCGACCGCCAAGCGTCCCGGGTGGAGCCTCAACGCCTTGAGCAATGCCTGGCTGAGTCGTTCGCATCGCGCCAAGGGGGGCAAGGCCCGCTTGCAGGAAGCGATCGAGCTTTCCCGCACGTTGGCCGGCATTCCCAAGGACTATCTCGTCGGCATCGTGCCCGCCAGCGATACCGGAGCCGTGGAGTGCGCCATGTGGAGTCTGCTGGGTGCTCGCCCGGTCACCCTGCTGGCCTGGGAGAGCTTCGGCCAGGGTTGGGTCACCGACGCCACGAAGCAGCTCAAGCTGTCGGCGACGGTCATGAAAGCGGATTACGGCAAGATCCCCGATCTCCAGGCCGTCGACTGGAACCAGGACGTCGTCTTCACCTGGAACGGCACGACCAGCGGCGTGAAGGTGCCGGATCGCTTCGCTCCGCCGGCCGATCGCCAGGGTCTGGCCATCTGCGACGCGACCAGCGCGGTGTTCGCCATGCCCATGCCGTGGGAACGGCTCGACGCGATCACCTGGTCGTGGCAGAAGTGTCTGGGCAGCGAGGCTGCCCATGGCATGCTGGTGTTGTCTCCGCGGGCGGTCCAGCGGCTGGAGAGCCACACGCCCGCGTGGCCCTTGCCCAAGATCTTCCGCCTTACCAAGGGCGGCAAAGTGATGAAGGAGATCTTCGAGGGCTCGACGATCAATACGCCGTCGATGCTGGCGGTTGAAGACTACATCGACTCGCTCAAGTGGGGCATGGCCTTCCAGCACGCGGGCAAGACCGGGCTGGATGCCCTGATCGCGTGCAGCGCCGCCAACCTGAAGGCGGTCGCCGACTTTGTTGCCCGGCACGACTGGATTGACTTCCTGGCCGACACGCCCGAGATTTGCAGTTGCACCTCGATCTGCCTCAAGCTGACGGCTGACTGGTTCAAGAAACTCAGCCCCGAGGACGCGGCGGCCTTCTGCAAGAAGGTGACCTCGGCGCTGGAGGCGGAGAAAGTTGCCTACGACTGCGGCGCCTACCGCGACGCGCCGCCGGGCTTCCGTTTCTGGGGCGGCCCGACGGTGTCGCCGGCCGACATGGCGTCGGCCCTCGAGTGGCTCGCCTGGGCGTACGAAACCAACCGGCCGAAATAAGCCCAACGAGCCAGGTGGCCGGGCGATCGGGTGGCATGCAGCCACGCGCCCCCTCGGCGTCGGCCGGCCCAGGATCGCTTCCGCGTTTGCTCGCGGGCGTGCTACAATGGTGTAGACGGAAAAACCATGCAACGGATCATGCTTAAATCGAAGATTCACCGGGCCACCCTTACGGGGACCGAGCTGGAATACGAAGGCAGTATCGCCGTCGATCAGGATTTGCTCGATCGGGCCAATATCGCCCCGGGCGAGCAGGTCCACGTGCTGAATCTGAACACGGGTTCCCGCCTGGTGACCTACGCCATCACCGCCCCGCGCGGCTCGGGCACCATGCTGCTCAACGGCCCGGCTGCCCGCCTGGGTGCTCCGGGCGACCGCGTGATCATTTTGACCTACTGCCTCGTCGACGAACCGCAGGTTGCCCAGCACAAACCGCTCGTTATCCACGTCGACGCCAAGAACCGCCCGCGCAAGAAGTAATGGCGGCCTGCACGCATCCGCCGCGTCCGCGCCGACGACGAAGAGCCATAACGGGAAAACGGGTCGGTGACAGCACTAGGGCGTGTGAAAAGGGGCGTTGTGTAGTGCGGGCATCTCTCCCCAGGTGGGCCGCCGGGGCGACCTGGTCGTGAGGGTGCTGAGAGATAGATTACTGTCACTGATCAGCCGTCCCCGCTCCGATTCGCGTTCTTACGGCCCGCCGATGCGCTCCCTCCGGAATCACAACCATGAACCATGACGCTCGCGCCGATTGAAGCGAGAGTGTAATGGGGGTGGTAAAGGTTATTTACTCTATCGAGGGACATTTGGACGGAGAATCGTTTTTCGTCGTGCTGTCGCCTTGACATGGCGGCGCACGGGGTGTATCTTCCTTAGGATTGGAGTGCCTTTAAGTCGACCCTAACGAGTGGCTCCGGCAAGTGCGGCTGGATGTGGAGACGGAGTGCTCATCCTGAAACTGACCTGGGGCTTGGA
>JAPKGY010000497.1 GCA_026647385.1 Phycisphaerae bacterium
CTCGGTGATTTCGATCAGGACTGCGACGTGGACCTGTCGGACTTTGGCATCTTCCAGGCCAATCTGACGGGGCCTTTGGGTTGCACCGCGGAGATCTGCGACGGACAGGACAACGATTGCGACTGTCTGATCGACGACATGGGTCTGCTGACGTGCGGGCTCGGAGACTGCTATCGCGAGGTTCCGGCGTGTGTCGGGGGCGTATTGCAGACCTGTGTACCCGGTGCGCCGTCTCCCGAAAACTGCGCCGACGGCCAGGATAACGATTGCGACGGCGCCGCGGATTGCGCGGATCCGAATTCGTGTCCAAACGGCAGTCCCTGCGGGATCGCGAACGAGGTTTGTACCGCCGGTCTTTGCGACTGCGCCGCGGGATACGAAGACTGCGACGGCGACAGGCAAACCAACGGTTGCGAAACGGATCTGCAGAGCAGCGTCCAGCATTGCGGGGCCTGTGACCACCCCTGCCCCGGCGCGCCGAACGCCGCCGCTGCCTGCAGCGAAGGGGTCTGCGGTCTGGTCTGCAACGTCGGCTGGGGCAACTGCAACGGGAACCCGGCCGACGGTTGCGAGACGAACCTGCAGACCACCTTGCAGCACTGCGGAACCTGCGGGAATGCCTGCAACCTGGCGAACGCCATCGAGATCTGTTCGAACGGTCAATGCGCCATCGGCGCCTGCGAGAGCGGGTGGTGCAACTCGGATGGGATTGACTCCAACGGTTGTGAGTACGATCTGGATGTAAACCCGTCTTGCGCTTCCTTCACAAGCCTGGGTACGATTCGCGGCGATGCCGGCTCGGACCTGACGAGCTACAATGCCAAGGGCGAACGCTGGTTTCGCGTTTACGTCGCCGAGGACGACACATCGAGCTTTGCGTGCGTGGATCTGAGCGCGACGGTGACGCTGGCCCCGCCCTCCGGCACGGACTACGATCTGCGCGTCTACTGTGATAACTGCACGACGGTGGCCGGCTCGTCCACCCAAGGCGGCTCAGCCCTTGAAACGGTCCATGTCCGTTGGGATGAGGAATGCATGTTCGGGGTGCCAACCGGCACCGATTCCGGGCGCTACATTTACATCCTGGTCGAGCACTACGCCGCGAATGTATGTAGCAATTACGTGCTTCAGGCGAGGGGCAACACCTCCACCGGCTCGAACACATGTACCACGAAGTGACGGCGGATCGCGTGCGGCGGGATCGGGTTGTGATTGTCGAGCTATCTGGCCTGCACGTTCCGTAACTCGCGGACGTTGACCTGTCGGCCGTGATCGAAACCGCCGGCCCGTTCCAGGTCGATCATGGCCTGCGGGCGGTAGTTCAGGATGAACGCGCGTCGAGGGGTGGAGGTCGAGTTGCCGCGGGTGTAGTGGAGCGTATGGCCGTGGTGGATCGTGCAGGAGCCGGGCTGGAGTTCAACGGCGACGCCCTCGGACTCCGAGGCATCGCATTCGAGGGCTCCGCCGCCGGTGCCGGCGGGGCGATGGCGACGCATGGGTCGGCGGTGTGAGCCGGGGACGAACCACATGCAGCCGTTGTCGCGGGTGGCGACGTCCAGGGCGACCCAGAGGCTGGCTGCCCGCTTGTCAGGCAGATCGGGCCAGTACGCGGCGTCCTGGTGCCAGGGGGTGGGGGTGTTCGTTTCCGGCGCCTTGTTGATGAGCATGTCGAAGTCGAAGGCGGCATCCGGGCCCAGCAGGCGCCGGGCCAGTTCCAGACAGCGCCGGTGCAGGGCCATGTCCTGCAGTTCGGGCAGGTGATGGCTGGGCCACATGATCTGGGTGACGTTTTCGACCCCGGGCTTTCGTGGAGCGGCGTGGCTGCCGAGATCGGAGCGATGCGCGCCGACGTCGATCCGGCCGGCGACGAACCGGTCGTAGATCGCGCGGTATTGCTCGACCTCGGCCGGCCCGATCAGGTCGCGGACCGCGACGAAGCCGTACCGGTCGAAATGGTCGCGGAAGTCCTCGTCAGGTGAGAAAAACGGAACGACTGGCTCCATGGCAACCCTCGTTTCGATGCCCAGCGCCGGGTTATGGGAACGCGGCCTACGGCTGATCGTAGGGGGCGTGTGCGCACCAGCCAACCCCCGGTTGTGCCTCCTGCCAAAACAGCGAAATCACGTGCGATTCATTGTGCATCGTAGGACAGGTCCGGTAAAGGCCATCATGGCACCCCACGACGATTGATCGTGATTGTTTTGGCGGCGCGGGATCTTGACTCATGCGGTTCAGCCGGGAATAACTCAATGCCGATTCGCGGAGCAGGCCGGCCTGTGACCGAGGCGTGTGCCCGTCGGAGTGGTCAGGCGGCGGATTCGACCAGGGGAGAAAAGCGATGCGGAAGGGAATGATCAATCTGTGGGTCCGGGAGCAGGCGACCAGTGCCTCGGAGTACTCGGTCATGCTGGCTCTGATCGTTCTCGTCGCAGCCGGTGCGATAACGGCCCTTGGCACGCGTATCAACGAGTTCTTCACTCAACTCCAGGTCGGAATGGGGTGATCGGCCCACATCCTCCCTCTTTACCCGCCGTTCTCCGATAGTGACGTGAACCGGCCTGATGAAGGCTGGGCGCGGGCCTGTCCGGGGGGTACAATACCCCCGTGATGGTGTACCTCCGGTCTTGCGCCACGGGAGCGCCATGAGTTCCATGCATCTCTCGGGAGTGCGCGCCGAAAAAGTGTGCGTCGACGGAGTGGGCCTTGCGAGGAGCTGTCGATCATGGCAGCGGATCCTGAAGCAACCGAATCCAAGCGGGAGCATGCCTACAAGCAGCTCCGGCGCCTGCTGATCCTGCAGCAGATTCCGGAAGGGCAGCGGCTGCGCGAGACGGAGTGGTCGGCCAGGCTGGGGGTCAATCGCTCCGCGCTGCGCGAGGCGTTCGTGCTCCTGGAGGCGGAGGGTCTGATCGTCGCCGGCCCGAAGACGGGCTACTACGTCCCGGATCTCACCGTGAGGGATTTCGAGGAGATCGAGCAGGTTCGCTACGTGATCGAGGGGGCGGCGATCGACATCATCGTCAAGTCCGGCCTGAACACGCCGGAGTACCTGCAACCTCTGGTCCAGACGTGCGACCTCTTCGAGCAATTGATCAGCGACGAGTACCATCTCAGTCGAGTGGAGGCGGATCGCCGGTTCCATGAGAAGCTGGTGGAACTGAGCCAGAACCGCCGCCTGATCGCGGCCTATCGTCATGCTCCGTTGCCGCTGGTCCACCCGGAAAGCGTTTCCGGTCCGCAATGGACCGAGAGCGGCCAGGGTGCACTGGCGGAGCATCGCGAGATCGTCCGGGCGTTGCTCGACGGGGACAGCGAACGAGCCAGGCGGTGCCTGGACGAGCACTTGCGCGGCGTTCGCCGGCCAAGCGGACCCAGAATCCGCAAGGAGCCGCAGGCCGAACCGGGCCAGTCCGGCACGTGATCGCTTCATCGCGAACCGTCGGCGGGTACGGCGGGCATTCCCTCCCTCGACGATTCATCGTTTTTTGTGGTCGGGATTTTCCGGCGTTATCTTCGTGCGCTGCCGCGGGCAGGGGCGAATCGTCCGCGCCGGGTCGCGGCCGGTCGAGGGACGACGCATGTCGGACGAAACGCCGGAGCTGAGTTCGAGCCGGCTGACGTCGCCTGCCTCGACCGCAGGGACGGGCGCACGCTGTGGGAGTACGCCGCCGGCGGGAGGATCG
>JAPKGY010000498.1 GCA_026647385.1 Phycisphaerae bacterium
AACGCGAAGGCGCCCGCCGTCCAGGCGATCCATCCCACGAGGAGGAGCAGCGTCCAGCCCACGTACGGGCGCTCGGGCGCGCGCAGCGCCGCGAGGACGTCTCGGCTCGGGCCTCCCGGCTCGCCGCGCGCGGCTCGCGCGGTGAGCGCCGCGATGCGCTGGTCGGCGCGCTCGAGCAGCTCCCTTTGCGGCACGAAGAAGCTGCGCGTGCTCATGACGGCGCCGTGGATGGCGCGATAGGCCGCGAGCGCCCGCTCGGTGTCGCCGGCGCGCTCCGCCTCGGCGCCGACGGACCAGAGTCGCTCGAGCGCCTCGACGCCGTAGGGGTTGCCGGGCGCGTAGGCGCGAGCTGCGCGCCGCAGCGCGAGGATGTAGACCTTCATGGCCATGATCGCACAGCCGTGCTGGCGGGCGACGGGCAGGACCTGCTCCTGGAACGGGTACGTGTGGCAATCGACGAAGTTCATCGCGACCATGAGGGCCTCGATGTGGCCCGTCTCGATCACTCTAACGAAACGCCCGGGGCGCAGATGCCCCGTACAGCCGATGTGGCGGATAACCTTCTGCTCCTTCAGTTCCGCCAGCCCCTCGAGCGAACCACCCTTGCCGATCGTCTCCTCGTGCCTGAACTCGCCGACGTTGTGCAGGTGGCAGAGGTCGACGTAATCGGTCTGGAGGCGCTTGAGGCTGCCTTCGACGTCGCGAAGGGCTTCGTCGCGACTTCGGGCACGGGTCTTGGTGACGAGGAAGATATCCTTGCGGATACGGCCCATCATCGCGCCGAGCCGTTCGTCGGCCACGTCGTAGATCGGTGCGGTGTCAAAAAGGCGAATGCCGGCGGACAAGGCGGCGTTGACAACCTCCTCGAAAGGTCCGGGTTCGTAGAACGCGTGGCCCATGGCCGCCGCCCCGAATCCCAGAACGGGCATCTGCGCGGCGAGCTTGCCAAAAGGGCGCATCGGCAGGTCGCGAATCGATCCGACCGCGGGCTGCGACGACGCTCGCGTGTCCGCTGCCCGGAGCAGCGAAGGCCCGACGGTCCCCGCCACCACCCCGGCCCCGACTTGCCGCAGAAACTCGCGTCGGCCTATGTCCTTGCTCATCGAATGTCCTCAAAGGCGCGTAACTCGCCCGCCGCGGGCAAAACGGGGGCAAAATCGGGACGGCAAGATCGGGACAGGCACCGTCTCAAAACGATGCACGAGGGGGCAGCAATCGCCCGAAAGCAAAGAACGTCCCGTCGCCGGAAGATCCTGCACGGGTGGAGCCAGTCCCCATTTTGCCCGCCTACGCATGCTCCGCGTGGGTAGCCGGCGAATTAACGCCCTCCTCAAAAGAGAGCCGTCCGGCCCCCGAACCGCTTTTCATTGTAGGAGAAGAAAGCGTTTTGTGCAGCCGAAATGCCATGGGGAGCGAGCCGGTCGCGATGTGACCCGCGGCACAGGCTTCCCCGCTCGTCCACCTCGGTTGGGTGGTAGACGTCGGCAGCTTGGCGAACATGGGCAAAATGCCCATGAGACGGACAAGCCACATTGCAACCGGATCACGGGGAGCCGACTCGATGCGCCCGCGCGGCGTGGACGCTCGCACTGGGGGCTTGGGGCTGATTGAGATCCGCCAAGGGCGAGATTCGCCGTGGCGAACGTTGGACCTTGGACATCGGTCCTTCGCCGCGGCGGCGGGATTCCAGCCGCCTGTGGTTCAGCGTTTGCTCTTGACGGCCCGGCCATTCTCGGCGCCGACGGCGGCGGTCGGTGCTTCGGACTTGGCGCCGCGCGTAGTCGAGCCGTTGCCGCCCGCGGGCCTGGGCTTGGAGTTTTTGGGAGGTGCCTTCTTCCGCCGCCCGCCCTTGCCGGCCGACAGGCTCTGGAAGAAGTTGCCCCAGTTGCGGATCTTCTCGTAACGCCGGCTCAGCAGCGTATCGATGCGGACTTTCTTCAGATCGCGGAGCGTATCGGACACGTACCGCTCGAAGGTTTCGTACATGGCCGGCGGATTGCGATGCCCGCCGCCCAGCGGCTCGGGCAGGATCTCGTCGACGAGGTTGAGTTTCTTGAGTTCCTGGCTGGTCAGCTTGAGCGCCTTGGCCGCCTGGGGGGCGTATTCGGCGCTGCGCCAGAGGATGGCGGCACATCCCTCGGGGGTAATGACCGAGTAGTAGGCGTGCTCGAACATGGCCAATTGATCGCCGACGCCGATCCCCAGGGCCCCGCCGCTGCCGCCCTCGCCGATGACCACGCAAACGATGGGCACGCGCAGGCGGGACATCTCCATGAGGTTGACGGCGATGGCCTGGGCGATGCCGCGTTCCTCGGCCTTATCGCCGGGATAGGCTCCCTGGGTGTCGATGATGCAGACGACCGGGAGGTGGAACTTCTCGGCCAACTTCATTTTCAGCAAGGCCTTGCGGTACCCCTCGGGATGGGGGCAACCGAAATGGCGTTCGATTTTCTCGCGGGTCTCGGTCCCTTTGTCCTGGCCGACGACGAGGACCTTATGACCGCCGATTCGCCCGAATCCGGTCACCATTGCCTTGTCGTCGCCGAAGCAGCGGTCGCCGTGCAATTCGCAGAAATCCTTGACGCAGCCGGCCAGGAAATGGCTGAGCACCGGCCGACGGGGGTGCCGGGCAACGAGAACGGTTTCCCAGGGAGTCAGTTTCGCGTAAGTGCGTTTGGCCAGACTGGTCAATGTGGCCCGAAGCTCGCGGATCTGAGTGGACAAGTCCCGGCCGGTCTGGGCCTGGACCGACTCCAACTCGGCGATCTCGCGTTCGATCCGGGCCAACGGCTTCTCGAACTCCAACAAGCCGCCCGGCCCGCGCGTATCGCCATTGTTCCCGTAAACGTTCGGTTGACCGCTCATCCGTTCCCATGCCCCCGGCTTTGACGGCTCGGACCGCACACCCGCGCCCCGGGGCGTCCGACTGGAATCCAGATTAACGATTTCCTGGCGCCAGGCAAGACGAGTTGACGCCGAGGCGTCGGCGCGGCTAAAGTACCCCCATTCCACGGGCGGGTGAAAAGTGCGCAACTTGCGTATTATAAACGAGTTAGACCGGGTCGCGATCGTGGGCGTCGGTCTTTTGGGCGGCTCGATCGGTCTGGCTCTGCGGGCGGCGGGCTTCACCGGTCGACGGATCGGCATCGGCCGACGGATGAGTTCGCTGAATAAGGCCCTCGCCTACGACGCGGTCGACGAGGTCACCTGCGAGCCCGCTGACGGGGTGGCGGGTGCGAAGCTGGTGATCCTGGGCGCGCCGGTGGGCATGTTCGCGGATCTGCTCCGCCGGATGGCGCCGGGACTGAAGCCGGGAACGCTGGTCACGGACGTGGCCAGCACGAAGGCGGAGGTCGTTCGCCTGACGGCGAGGCTTTTGCCGCGAGGCGTGCGGTTCGTCGGATCGCACCCGATGGCCGGCTCGGAGAAAACGGGCGTCGAGTACGCCCGCGCGGACCTGTTCGACGACGCCTTGTGCATACTGACGCCGACGAAGTCGACGCCTCCGGAGACGGTTCGCCAGGTGGAGGTCTTCTGGCGGGCGCTGGGCGCTCGAACGACCCGTTTGTCGCCGCGTCAGCACGATCGGTTGTTGGCCCGGATCAGTCATCTGCCGCACGCGGTGGCGTCGGCGCTGGTACAGATCGCGCGGGCCCGGAACGCGATCGAATTGGC
>JAPKGY010000499.1 GCA_026647385.1 Phycisphaerae bacterium
GAAGCTCGTCATGTAGAACGACACACCGCTCAGCCACCACGGGATAACGTTCCCGCCGCTGAAATAGGCCTTCATACTCCGCATGTAGCGGTAGAAGTACGCGCCGATCCCGAGCATGATTACGAAGTAGCCGATCAGCACGATCCAGTCGGGCCATGCGATCTGCGCGGCGGCCAGCATCGTCATTCGTACACCTCCCTCTCGCTGCGACGTCGCCCATACCCGGGGGGTGCCCCCAGGAGCCGGTCGGCCATTATGCCAGAACAAGCCCCATCTGTCCTCATACCGATCGGCCGGGGCCCCGGGCCGGCTCGCCCGCGGCCCGCCAAAGCCGCGCCAGCCGCCCGAAGGCATCCGTCCAGACGTCGCGGGGAATGGCAGCAAAAAGTCCGATTATTCTTCCGACGGACCGCGGCCACCATCGGTCCCCTGGCCTCGGCCCGGCCCGCCCGCAAGGCCGTACCCCTTGCCGATAATCCCCCCGAAAAAACTCTTGAACCGGTCCGTCCGGTTTGGATATGATGGGTGGACGCGGAGAAAACCAACTCCAATTCTCGTCGCCATGCGGGTATGACGATGTGATGGGTGGATGATCCGCTTTCAGGAAAGGGAAGGTCCCTATGCGACTTGCTCGGCTTGCTACTGCGGTGCTTGTGTTGGGTCTTTTCGCCACGGCCGTCTGGGCCGATAGCTGGTGCGCGACCCGCTACCCCGCCGCCTTGTTCTGCGATGACTTCGACCGGTACTGTGACGACCCGCCGCCGCTGCCTCAGGAATGCGGGCTGGGCTATAACATCCTGGCTTTGTGGCGGGTCTGGATCCCGCAAGGCAGTTGCGGCGCCGCGATCACACTCGACGACGGGTACCTGAGCTCGCCTCCCTACGCCGGCAGGGCCCCCAGCCCGGACACCGGCCAACTCGCCTACGACACGCTGGGGCTGACCAGCCCCGTCAGGGCCAAGTTCGGCGAACAATACACCTCCGTCCTGGCCACCGACGAGACTCCCCTGACGTTCGAGTTCGTCGTCAACGGAAAGACCCTGTCCAAGATCCACCACGACAACGCCTTTCTGGAGTTGGCCAATGGGACTCCCTATGTTCTGAACAAGGACGCGCTGACCCTCTGGATCCCGAGCCCGTATTGCGACGAACAATGCGGCAACGCCGCGATCGGGCATAACGCCTACCCGATCATCTGCCAGCAAAACGACGCACCCGCCGGCTGTGCCTCGATCGCCACGGCTCCGCCACGATCCTCCATCGCCGTCGGAGCCATGGCCTACCTCGACCCTGATCCCTGTCACTGCAGCGCGTCGGACCATTTCCCGACCAACAAACATCTCGCCGTTTTCGACGGCCAAAGGTGGTGGTCGCTCCGCCAGGGTCTGTTCCCCGGCGGAGGCACCGGCGGAGCCGTTCCCGGTGACTTCTGGCTCGGCGACCTCCAGAACAAGGTCGTACTGACCATTAAACTCGCCGCCATGAAGGTCGAAATGACCTGGGCCGGCGCGGACAATCTCTTCGGCACCAGCGACGATCAGTACAGCTGGTGCACGATGCCCCGCATCTATCAGGGGCCGTTCAACAAGATCACCATGGGCTACCATATCCCCTGCGAGCTGATCCCGGGGACGTGGAACTGCACGGGCGCCGCCGATTGCAACGGGCCGACCCAGAAGGACACGGTGTGCTGCGTGACCGGGGCCCCCGGCGGCGGGACGATCACGTTCGACAACGTCGCCCTTGACGGAGGCCAAGGCTACGTCCAGCCCGGCGCCTGCTGCTTCCCGGACACCTCGTGCGTAGAGGCATATGAAGGTGACTGCCGAGTTCTCGGAGGCCAATTCGCCGGCGGAGGAACCACCTGCGACGCCGTCGCCTGCTGCCCCCCCCTGCCGGCCGACCACGATATGGACGGGGACGTCGACCTCGAGGACTTCGGCTGGTTCCAGTCCTGCCTCTCAGGCCCCAGGGCCCTGCCGTGGACCATCCCCTGCCAGTGCGCCGATTTCAATCACGACACGGGCGTGGATGCCGACGACCTGGCGACGTTCCTGATCCACATGAGCGGACCGGAAATACCCGCCAACTGAACCCGACGCGCGGAACCTCTCGGGCTCGATCGGGCCCGTGTCGGCCCATGGCCGGAGCGTATCGTTCACCGGGTCGCCCAAACGCCGCCCGGCAGGCCGGACCTCGACCCGAACCTTCTCGAACGTCATTCCGGCGGGACCGGCGGGAACAGCTCGTTCACGTCGGGAATCAGCGCGTTGACCAGACTCTGCGTGTAGCTGTTCACAAAGTCCAGGCCGCCCTTGACGATGTTCGCCCGGATGTCGCTCGCGCAACTGCCGGCCGGCAGCACCGCTCCGCAGGAAACCAGAAGCATAACCTTGATCGCTCGTTGGACCCGCCTGGAAATGCTCATTGCACGATCTCCCATTTGTCAGAACAGCACCCGGATCCGCACGCCGCCCACCACGGCGTCCCGGCTGTCCTTGTTGCCGCCCGGATTCGTGATCACCTGCAGATCAGGTGTCAATACGCACCACGGAGTCAACTGAATACTGTAGAACCACTCGTACACCGTCTCGCGATCCGCGAGGGCGTTCGTCGTCTCGCGATACTGATTCGAGTAGATCGCCTGGGACACGCCGAAACCCGCGATATCCTCCTCCCGGCTCGGGACCAGACCCTTATACGAAACGCCCGCACTCCAGTAATGATTGACGTCGTGCGTCTCGCCGTGGGCGTGGCCGTAGCGCGTGAAAAAGCCCAGCCCCTGCTCGTCCTCGGCGTCGTCGTTCTCCTTCCAGATCATCTGGTCGAGTCCCCAATAATACCCGACCTCGCCGCTCTGGTAACGCTGGCGTTTCGCCCCTTCCAGCAGGTCCTCATAAATCGCCCGCGTCGTCGGGTCGTACCACATGCCGACGCGATATCGACCCGGCATCGGCCCTTTCGGAGATGACCAGGCCGGCGTAAAACCCATCTCCCACAGCCCGACGTACCAGGCCTCGTCGTGGAAGGCCGTATCGAACTGCGTGTGTTCCTTCTTGCCCTGCGAATCAAAGGCACCGGCCTGAACGTAGAACCACTCCACCGGCCTCGCCATGACCACGGCCCCGATGCCCGTTTTGTGCGGAATCGTCGCGTTGCGGAAGGAAAGCCGGTTCAGGAAATCCTCGTCCTCGTGGTTCGCGTACAGACTGATGTCGTACACGTCCTTGACCGTTTCGATGTTGCCCAGACGGACTTCGATCCTGCCGTCCAGAAGTTTATGCCAGTACCACCACTTGTCGATGAAAATCTCGGCATCGTCGTAGGCGTCCGAGTTCGGGTTGGCGTAGCGCGACGCACCGACCTTCGAGTTAATGCCCCGGCCGTACCCGCCCTTGGCCTTGATGTAAAAACCGGCATCGGGGATCAGTCCCATCTTGCGAAAGTCGAACTGGCCGATCAGATCGTAGCTGCCGGAGAACCGATGGCCGTTGTGGGTATCCTGCCCCCCGTGCCAGTTGTCTTGAAACTGCTGCTGGTAGTAAAGCCGCCACCGGATCCCGATGTCTGAAAGCGGCGACGCTCAACACCCTGTCCGCCGCGAAGAAACTCGGCGGCGAAATCCATGTGCTGGTGGCAGGCCGGGGCTGCGCCGCCGCCGCCCAGGCAGCGG
>JAPKGY010000005.1 GCA_026647385.1 Phycisphaerae bacterium
CCTGACCGAGCGCAAAATCCCTCCCTTTGACCTGGCCCAACTGCGTGGCGTCGGGGTGATCCCGGAGCAGCAGAAGATGATTGTAGTCAATGGACAGCAACTCGGCTTCCGCCTTCGACGTCAGGTCCCCCAGGGTCGTCAAGTTCAGACGCTGAAGGCACTTGCGCGAGCGGCTGGAAAACTCGATCTCGGTGAGGCTCTTGCTGAGGATCTCGAGCGAGCCCTCCGGAGCCGAGCGTCGGGGTGGCGCCGGACGCGAGACCGTCGAGCTCTCTTCACGAAGCTGGCCCAGGCGCAGGCCTTTCTGTGCGAGCATCGCCCGGATTTCAGCCAGCGAGGTTTCGCCGAAATTCTTGTACGCCAGGAGCTCCGCCTCGGTGATCTTCAACAGATCGCCCAGGTTATTGATGTTCATCTTGCGCAGGCAGTTGCGACTGCGAACGCTCAACTCGAAATCGGAGATCGGCGTATCGAGGACCGCGTTGCGCTTCAGACGGGTCCGCTCCTGATCCTCGTCGTAGAACATGTTCATGGAACTGGCGATGTCCTTGAGGAACATCCTCGCCCGCACGTGGTTGGGATGCTCCGCCAGGACGCGCTCGACGCACGTCAGGGCCTGCTCGAACTTGCCCTCGTCCTCGTAGATGGTGGCCAGGTTCAGGAGCGCGTTGATGTGCGCCGGGGATCGGTTGGCCAACGTCTGGTACAGGCGGACCGCACCCGCCTCATCTCCGTGCAGATCGAGAGTCCGTGCCAGGTGGAACGTCGCATCCTCGTGATCGGGGTCGAGTTGCAGGGCCTGCTCGAAGGCCGCGATGGCGCCCTCGGCGTCGCCCTGGGCGGCCAGCAGCCTGCCCCGGGCACAATGCCACTCGGGGCTCGTCGCCGATTCGTCCCGGCGCTCGTTCAGCTTCCGCTCCACATCCTCGATCTTACCTTCACGGATCAGTGTCGCCACGTCTTGCATCGTCTTTCGCCCTGTTAGACAAAACGAGACCCGGGCCAACAAGACCACCAGGATCTCTGTCGATTAGACTTGAACAAATGTCACTCTGGTTTCATCTTTCAAACCGATACCGGTTCGGTGTGTAGCCCCGAACGTGCCCGCATCACGCGCGGCGCAGGCCAAATAGTGTAGCCTAAACCCGTCCCATTGCAAGTGGCGGGCCAAAGGCCCGGGTTCCCCCTCCGGGAAAGGCCCTCCGGGGGATGACCCGAAACCGCGTAACGGGTATAGTACGACTGAAGTTATGAACGTGATCGCCATCATCAACCCGATTTCCGGGGCCGGCAACCGCGACGGCCGGCTCTGGGCCCTTTTCCGCCGACTGCGGGAGGGGGGGCACGTCGTGAACCGGCGGGTGACCGCCGGTCCCGGCGACGCCCGCCAGTGGGCGGCCGAGGGGGCGCGGAGCGAGAACTCGGCCATCCTTGTCGTGGGCGGAGACGGGACGGTCAATGAGGTCGCCGACGGTCTGGCCGGCGGGATCTGCCCCATGCTCATCTGGCCCACCGGTACGGAAAACCTCGTCGCCAAGTACCTTGGCTTCCGAGCCGATGCGGACGAAGCCATGGCGACCCTGGAAGCCGGCAGGATCGCCGCATTCGACGTTGGAATCGCCAACGGGGGGGCGTTTCTGGTCATCACCGGGGTGGGTTTCGACGCCGAGGTCGTGCAGAGGCTGATCCGGGTGCGCCGGGGACACATTACCCACCTCACCTATACCGAGCCGCTCTGGCGGACCTTCTGGGAACACCGCTGGCCTGAACTGGAAATCGCCGCCGATACCCCCGAAGGCCCCCTTCGCTGGCGGGGGCAGGGGATGGCGTTCGTCGGCAACATGGCCCGGTACGCACTGAACCTGCGCGTGGTGCGGGATGCCCTGCCGGACGACGGGTTGCTCGACCTGTGCGTGATGCCTTGCCGAGGTCGGGTGCAGTTGATCAGCCATGCGCTGCGAACGCTGCGATGCCGACACGTCGAGCATCCGAGCGTGCTGTATCGGCGGGTCACGCGCCTGCGGATCACGTCGCGGCAGCCGACGCCGGTGGAGATCGACGGCGAGTTCGCGGGGATGTTGCCCCTGGAGATATCCATCCGGCCTGGGGCCCTCCGCATGATAATTCCGCCGGACAGTCGGCGCGGGTAGAATCCGCGGTCATGGGCAGCATCGGACCCGCCAGCACGGGCGGGCAGTCGAGACTGCCGGAGGCTCCGGGATGAGCAACACGCAAGACCGAATCGTTCAGCCGGTGTCCGTTGGATCGGTCCGCGTCGGGTCGGGCTGCCCCCTCGCGCTGATCGCCGGGCCGTGTGTGATCGAGTCGCGCGAGCATACGCTGCGACTGGCGGAGAGCATCCGCAAGATCGCCCAAGCGGCCGGGCTACCGCTCATTTTCAAAGCGTCGTACGACAAGGCCAATCGATCGAGCATCGACAGCTTCCGCGGCCCGGGAATCGACGAGGGGCTCCGTATCCTGGCCGAGGTCAAGTCGAAGGTCGGCCTGCCGGTCACGTCGGATATCCACGGTCCCGGCGAGGCCAAGCCGGCGGGCGAGGTCCTGGATGTGGTGCAGATTCCGGCGTTCCTCTGTCGGCAGACGGACCTGCTGGTGGCGGCCGGCGGGACGGGCAAACCGGTCAACGTGAAGAAAGGTCAGTTCATGGCTCCGCGGCAGATGAAGCTGGCGGTCCAGAAGGTGACGGAGGCTGGCGCTTCCGGTGCTCTGCTCACCGAACGCGGGACGTTCTTCGGCTATGGCCGACTGGTGGTCGACATGACCGCCATCCCGACGATGGCCCGGTTCGCGCCGGTGGTATTCGACGCGACCCACTCATGCCAGCTGCCCGGCGAAGGCGGCAGCCAATCGGGCGGCCAGCGCGACATGGTCCCCGCGCTCGCCCGGGCCGGCATCGCCGCCGGCGCCCACGCCCTCTTTCTGGAGGTCCACGACAATCCCGCGCAGGCCAAGTCCGACCCCGCCACGGTGTGGCCGTTGGATCAGCTCGCCGCCCTGCTCGACGCGTGCCGCCGGGTATTCGATGCCGGACCCAGATAGCCCACACCAACAGGCCGGCAACCCCGGAATCATTGAATCCGGCAAGCATTCCGTTTCTCGTGTACGGAGCAGGCAAGCCCAATCGGGGTTGCGCGACTTGCCCGCCGGCGGCCATGGTGTTCTAATGCGCAGTTGGTTGACCGCCTGCACGGAGGTCGGCTGGTCGAGACCCCGACGCCTCGATCCGACGCAATCGATACGGTTCATGCACAGGGAGAGAATCCATGCGACGACGTGATTTCCTTCGCCAATCGGCGGCGGCTGCGGCAGCCGGCGTATCTTTTCCGTATTTCGTGCCGTCGACCGTATTCGGCCAGAAGGGCAAACCGGGTGCGAACGAGAGGATCCGGGTCGGTTTCATCGGCACGGGTGGACGCGGGCGGTACCACATGTTCGACGAGAAAGCGCTGACCGACCACGCCGAGATCGTCGCCCTGTGCGACTGCTTCCTGCCCGCGGTCGAACAGGCGGCCGGCAAGCTCCCCAACGGTGACAAGGTCGCCAAGTACCAGAACTACCACGAGATGCTCGCGAAGGAGAAGCTCGACGCGGTGTACGTTCCGACGACGACGCACGCCCGGGCGCTGGTCTGCATCCACGCGATGCAGGCGGGCCTCGACGTCTACGCGGAGAAGCCCGTATCGCTGACCGTCCAGGAAGGCCGGGCGATGGTGAAGGCCGCCCGGAAACACAAACGCGTTTTCCAGGTTGGCACGCAGCAGCGGTCGATGCCGATCAACGTGTACGCCAGCAAGCTCGTACGCGAGGGCGCCCTCGGCAAGATCACCGAAGTCATCGCCTACAACTACGAGGACCCGAAACGCTGGGAGCCCAAGCCGGCTGAGCCCATGCCGGAGCGACTCGACTGGGACATGTGGTGCAATCAGACCGAGCTGCGGCCCTACCGAAAGGAACTGCACCACCGCTGGAGCATCTGGTGGGACTACGATTGCGGCGGGCAATCGTGGGGCATCAGCGGCTGGGGCACGCACGGGCTCGACCAGGTCCAGTGCGCGCTGGGCACCGACGATACCGGCCCGGTCGAGTTCTGGCCGGAGGGCGAGGGCAAGGAGTTCCCGGTCTTCTGCAAGTATGCCAACGGGACGCTGCTGAAGCTGACCGGCTATCAGCCCAAGCCGGGCGAGACGCCGCCGAAGAAAGGGGACCTCAACGGCCTGTTCGTCGGACACGAGGCGCTCGGGGCGCTCTTCGTCGGCGAGAAGGGCCGACTGCGCATCCTGCGCGGCTGGGCGGATACGGATGTCCCCGACCTGCTCAAGGACGCGCCGCCGCCGAACCCGGAAGGGCCCGGCGAGTGCAAGTGGCACCACGAGAACTTCTTCGAGTGCATGCGGACGCGCAAACGCCCGACCGCGGACATCGAGATCGCTCATCGCGCGACCACGCTCTGCCAGATCATCGCCATGTGCCGCGACCTGAAGCGCAAGCTCAAATGGGACCCGAAGGCCGAGCAGTTCGTCGGTGACGACGAAGCCAACAAGCTCCTGTCGCGCCCGCGACGCAAGGGGTATGAACTGCCGGAAGAGTTCGTATAGGATCCCCCGCAAGGAACGGATGGCCCCTGAAGCACCAAGGCCCCGACCAGATCCGGCCGGGGCTTTTGCTTTGTTCGATTGGTCGAACAGGCTTGCCTGCGACTCTACGGACGGCTACTCCGCCGGCGGCGTCCACTCCGGCGATTTCGGATGAGGCACGGTCAGTGGAGCCTTGTCGCCGTACAGTTTCTGCAGGTCGGCCAGATCGGACATCATCCGGCTGACGCGTTCGCCGTGCGACGAGTCGTTGGCCAGGTCCCTCGTCTCGTCGGGGTCGATCTGCAAGTCGAAGAGCTGCGTCTTGTCGATCTTCGGGTAGCGGATGAGCTTCCATCGGGCATCGCGGATCGCGCGCTGCACGTCCTTGTAGCAGTAGAGCAGCGTGTCCCGTACGCCCTTGGCCTGGCCGGCGATCACGGGCTTGAGGCTCTTGCCGTCGAGGCCCTTGGGCACGGGTGTGCGAGCCAGATCGCATACCGTCGGGAACAGGTCCATCAGGTAAACGAGGGCGTCGGTGCTGCCCTGGGGAATGCCCGGACCGGCCATGACCAGCGGCACCTTCGCGGAATGCTCGTAGAGGCTCTGCTTGCCCATGAGGCCGTGGCTGCCGATGGCCAGCCCGTTGTCGGACGAGAAGATGACGATCGTGTTCTCCCTCATCCCGAAATCGTCCAGGGCCTTGAGCAGCCGGGCGAAGTGGTAGTCCAGGCCGGTGATCGTGGCGTAATAGTCGCGAAGATGCCTGCGGATCTCGTCCCGGGTCCGAGGCCAGGGGGCGAGCTTTTCGTCCCGCACGGTCATTTCGCCGTTATCGAACGGGTGGATGGGCAGGTAGTTGGCCGGCAGCGGAATCTGGTCGAGCGGATAGAGGTCGAGATACTTGGGGGCCGCGATGCGCGGATCGTGAGGGTTGGCCGGCGCGAGGTACATGAAGAAGGGCTTGTGGTCGTTGGCGGCCTGACGCTCGCGAAGGAACTCGATGGCTTCATTGACGAGGGTCAGCCCCGGCTCGCCGTTCTCGCGGTCCTTCTCCTCCGCCAGGTACTTGTTTACGTTGAACCTGGCCTGGATCGGTACGGCGCTGTTGCCCTTCTTGCCGTGGTGATAGGTGAGGTAGCCGGCCTGTTCGAGCGTCGCGGGGAAGTTGGGCATCTCGGCGGGCGCATATTGCTGTCCCTCCCAGCGGAAGTACGATCGGCCGGTCATGAGCATGTTCCGGCTCGGAAGGCACACGGCTCCGGAGTTGCTGCCGAAGCAGTAGCAGTTGCGGAACACCATGCCCCGACGGACGAGAGAGTCCATCGCCGGCGTCTTGATGGCCGGGTTGCGCAGAGCGCCGATGCAGTCGGGTCGCTGGTCGTCGGTCAGGAAGAGCAGCACGTTCGGGCGGCTGCCGGCTCCGGCCCCAAGCGCCGATGCCGCGGCCGCCGCGATCCACAACGCCTGAAACCACAATCCGGAAAATCGCATCATCACGGTGACGCCCTCCAAGATCGAATCCACCGCGGGCCGATACCATCGTACCTGCCACGGGGGCGATCTGTCGAAGAACGACCGGTTGCGGGAAAGCGCAGGAGACGCAGGTGCGACCGCTGTCGGGACAGAGTTCTCCTTGGGCGACCCTCCGCCGGTACAGGGGTGGATCGCGCCTCCGTCCTCGTCGGGGCCGGTCAGCGTGTCTTTCGCCTCGTCCGTCGCACCCGCCACGCATCCCACCTCCCGGCTGGACGCCCATTCGCTGGTCTTCGAGCGTCGCCTGCGATATCTTGTCCCGCCGGACGACTGGTTTACGACGTGACGAAGTACCCGGAGCCGGAACGTGCGTATGGATTTCCGCAAAGTTCGCAACATCGGCATCGCCGCCCATATCGACGCAGGCAAGACCACCACGACCGAAGCCATGCTGTATTTCTCGGGCAAGACCCACAAGATCGGCCTCGTGGATAACGGAACCACCATCACCGATTTCGATCAGGAGGAGCAGCAGCGGGGGATCACGATTTATTCGGCGGCGGTCACGCTGCCCTGGGGCGACCACACGATCAACCTCATCGATACCCCCGGCCACGTGGACTTTACCGCCGAGGTCGAGCGCGCCCTGCGGGTGCTCGACGGGGCGGTGGCGGTTTTCGATGCCAAGGAGGGGGTCGAGGCCCAGTCCGAAACCGTCTGGCGCCAGGCGACCAAGTACCGTGTCCCGCGGATCTGCTTTATCAACAAGATGGACAAGGTGGGGGCGGATTTCGGGTCGGCGTTCGCGTCGATCCGCGATCGGCTCGGGGCTCATCCGGTGGCGGTCCAGATCCCGATCGGCTCGGAAAACTTTTTCGAGGGGCTTATCGACCTGCTGAGCATGACGGCCTTTTATTATGAGCCCAACGAACAGGGAGCCAAGGTTACGGAGAAGCCGATCCCGCCGGAGCTGGAGGAGGCGGCCAAGCGGGCCCGCCACCACCTGGAGGAGCAGGTAGCCGAGACGTGCGATCAGCTCATGGAGAAGTTTGTCAACGACGAGCCGCTGAGGGTTGACGAACTGAGGGCCGGCCTGCGGGCAGCCACCATCGCCAACAAGCTACAGCCGGTTTTGTGCGGCTCGTCGCTGCACCACATTGGCGTGCGCAAGCTGCTCGACGCCGTCGTGGAGTACCTGCCCAGTCCGCTGGACTTGCCGCCGGTCGCGGGGCTCAAGCCGGCCCAGGCGGTCGGCAAGGCCCGCCACCGCGCGTTCGCCGGGCCGGTGGAGGCGGCCCAGGATGAGCAAGTCTTCTGCCCCTGTGACCCGCAGGGGCCGCTCGTCGCCTACGTGTTCAAGATCGTGGCCGACAAACCGATGGACCTGTATTTCCTGAGGGTCTATTCCGGCACGCTCAAAGCCAATTCACGGGTCTTCAATCCCGCTCGCAACACCAAGGAAAACGTCAGCCGCCTGTTCCGCGTTTTCGCCAAACGCCGCGAGCAGTTGGACGCGGCGGAGGCCGGCGACATCGTGGCGGTGATCGGCCTGAAGGAGTCGCTCACCGGTGACACGCTCTGCGACCAGCGGCACCCGGTTATCCTCGAGAAGATCGAGTTTCCCGAGACGGTCGTCAGCATGTCCATCGAGCCGGAGTCGTCGGCCGACCGCGACAAGCTCCTCGAAGCCCTGACCATGTTGAGCCGGGAGAACCCGACCTTCCAGTTCCGCTCGAACGAGGAGACTGGCCAGATGCTGATCAGCGGCATGGGCGAACTGCACCTGGAAGTGCTGGTGAACCGGCTGAAACGCGATCTGAACGTGAAGGTTCGGGTCGGCAGACCCCGGGTTTCGTACCGCGAGACCGTCCGGGCGGTCGGGGTGGCCGAGGAGGAGTTCAATCGCCAGATCGGCGGGCGCGGGCACTTCGCGAAAGTCCGCCTGCGGGTCGAACCGTTCACCCCTCAACCGGGGCAGGACCACATCGTTTTTGCCAGCGAGGTGCCGGTCGGAAGTGTTCAGAGGGAATTCCTGGAATCCGCCGAGCAGGGCATCCGTGAGACGGCCGGTACCGGCGTGTTGGCGGGCAACCCGATGATGAACATCAAGGTCACGCTGATCGGAGCGGTCCAGCATGAGGTGGACAGCTCGGAAATGGCTTTTGACGCCGCCGCCCGGCGATGTTTCGACAAGGCGGCGGCGGCCGCGAGCCCCGCGCTGATGGAACCGATCATGAAGCTCCAGATCGTCACGCCGGAGACTTACTTCGGCGTGGTCAGCGCCGACCTGTCCCGCCGCCGCGGGATCGTGACCGATTCCCGGTTGCGCGGCGATCAGCGGGTGATCGACGCCCTGGTGCCGCTTCGCGAAATGTTCGGCTACGCCACGGACCTGCGGAGTCTGACCCAAGGTCGCGGCGGCTGGACGATGGAGCCGTCTCATTACGCAGTAGTCCCGGCCGACATCGCGAATACAATTCTTTCTCTAGCATAGAGTTAAAGTTGTTTGTCGGGCTTTGGGGTCATCGGGACTACCCAGGTTTGGGGAGTCGAAAGGGTTGAGTCTGGCCCGGCGTGTCCAGGTGGGCTTATTTTCCTGCTGAATCCCGACTTGACAGAGATTCCTCCACGGATAAACTGACGTGTCTATGCCAACCTCACGGGAGGCCTTTTCGGCGGTTTTTCCGTCGGCAGGCCCCGTTCAGATCGGGCGGAGGCCCGCAGGGGAGGATTGTCGACCGGTCGGGGTCGCGTTCTTCGCGGTCTCGGCGCACCAGGATGGGATCGGGGTCGCGGCGGGTTGGCGGGGTGCCTAGGGAAGAGGAGAGTGTCAGCAAGAGGGAGCCGGCGGTTGTCCGGCCCCGGAAGTGTTTTGAGGCGCACGATGCAGGGCGAACGAATCCGGATCAGAATGGAAGCCTACGACCCGCGAGCGTTGGACGCGTCGGCCCGGGAGATCGTCGATCATGCGAAGCGGACCAATGCACGGGTGAGCGGCCCGATCCCTCTGCCGACCCGGATCGAGCGTTACACGGTGTTGCGGTCGCCGCACATTGACAAGAAGTCCCGCGAGCAGTTCGAGATGCGGACGCACAAGCGTCTGATCGACATCTACGAGCCGACCGCGCGGACGGTCGAAGCCCTCAATCGGCTGGTCGTGCCAGCCGGTGTTTTTGTGAAGATCAAGGCCTGACGTCTCTTTCGTTTCAGGAAACAGATCGGCTGCGTGAGCCTGATCGCGCGGCATGTTCTTCGTGAAGAGCCGGTATCGGCTTGAAGGGAATGCTGTCGTATGGTGGCGGCACTGCTGGGCAAGAAAATCGGGATGACCCGCGTGTATACCGAGGACGGCGTGTGCGTCCCGGTGACGGTGATCCAGGCCGGTCCGTGCTCGGTCCTGCAGGTCAAGAAGACCGATTCGCCGGACGGCTACAACGCGGTGCAACTGGGCTTCGAGGACGTCAAGCCGCACCGTTCGACGCTGCCCTTGATCGGGCATGCGGGGCGGGCGGGCACCGGGCCCAAGCGGTTCATCAGCGAGATCCGGATGCAGGACGCTCCGGCGGCGGCGGCCGGCGACGTGTGGACGGTCGACCTGTTCACCGAAGCCAAGACCCGGTTTGTCGACGTGATCGGGACGACCAAGGGCCGGGGCTATGCCGGCGTGATGAAGCGCCACGGGTTCGGCGGGCAGCCGGGTTCCCACGGCACGGAGCGCAAGCACCGCAGCCCGGGCGGCATCGGCGGCATGGCCGGCCGGGGGCTCGGTCGCTGTGTGAAGAAGGGCAAGAGGATGGCCGGCCAGTTGGGCAACGCCCGCCGGACGGTCAAGAACCAGGAACTCGTCCGAGTCGACAAGGATAACAACCTGCTGCTGGTTCGGGGAAGTATTCCCGGTCCGAACGGCGGGTACGTGATCGTCCGGCAGGCCAAGACGCGTTCGTAGGCCGGGCGGTCGACGGGGTTGGCGGGCGCCCGGTGGGCGCCGGCGGGAAGTCGAACGGTGGCGGCCAGCAGCCGCGGAAGTGCTCGTGATGATAAACGTGCCTGTTTACAACATGGTCGGCGAGCAGACGGGCTCGATGGAAGTCGACGAGGTCAAGCTGGGGGGCAAGGTCCGTCTCGATCTGCTCAAGCAGGCGGTCGTGATGTGGCAGACCAACCAGCGGCAGGGGTCGGCCCGAACGAAGAACCGCGCCCGGGTCGAAGGGTCGACCCGCAAGCTGTTCCGCCAGAAAGGGACCGGCAACGCCCGCATGGGTACCGTCCGGACGTGCATCCGGCGAGGCGGCGGCGTGGCTTTCGCCAAGCTGGAGCAGAATCTCCGGCGGAGCATGCCGCGGAAGATGAAGCAGCTGGCGCGCAACAGCGCCCTGCTGGCCAAGATGCAGGCGGGCAACGTGGTGGTGGTCGATCCGCTGACCGTCGAACAGCCGAAAACCAAGCCGTTCCACCAGATGCTGCGGAAGCTGGGGGCGGATCGCGGCTGTGTGGTGGCCCTGGAAAGCCACGATCCGGTGGTCTTCAAGAGCGGGCGAAACATCCCCAAGACCGACATCCGACAGGTTCACGAACTGAACGCTTACGAGATCCTTCGCCGCAAGAAGATCATCTTTACGCGGAAGGCGCTCGAGGCGGTGGTGGCGAGTCCGGGGACGTACCGGGTGGGGGCGGAGACGGGTGCATGAGGCGCGGGGCGGTCCGAGGGTCATGAAAGCCTGAGCGGCGACAGATAGCGAAGGACGATCGGCGATGGACATTTACCATACAATCATCAGGCCCCTGGTCACGGAGAAGGGCACGCACCAGAGCCAGCAGACCCACGAGTCGACGAAGACGCGCGGGGCCCGCGGCGGCTCCTACACCTTCGAGGTCCACCCCAAGGCGAACAAGGCCCAGATCCGCCAGGCGATCGAGAAGATCTACAACGTCCGGGTGGTGTCCGTGCGGACCGCCAATCGGCGGGGCAAGCAGCGGCGTCACCGGATGACGACCGGTACGACGAGGCAGTGGAAGAAAGCTGTGGTGGTGCTGAATCCCAACTACCACATTGACCTGTTCTGAGAAGACGCGGTAACTCGCCCCGCGGCCGGCGACAGGCCGGACGGGGCGAATTGGGAAGGGTGTCATGGGTGTCAAGCGATACAGACCGACGTCGGCGGGCCGGCGGCAATCCTCCGTCAACGACTTCGCGGAGTTGACGGACAAGAAACGCCGCCCGACGAAAGCACTGTTGGAACCGAAGAAGAAGACCGGCGGCCGGAACCACAGCGGCAAAATCACGTCGTGGTGGCGCGGCGGCGGGCACAAGCGCATGTACCGCATCATCGACTTCAAGCGCCGCACGGACAATGCCCGAGCCACCGTGATCGCCGTCGAGTACGACCCCAACCGTTCCTGCCACATCGCCCTCATTGAGTATCCCGATTCAACGAAAAGCTACATTCTGGCCCCGGCGGGCTTGAAGGCCGGCGACTGGGTGGAGAGCGGCGAGCGGGTCGAGCCGAAGGTCGGCAACTGCATGCCGCTCAAGAGCATTCCGGTGGGCATGGACGTTCACAACATCGAGGTGACTGCCGGCCAGGGCGGCAAGCTGGTGCGGTCAGCGGGTCTGTCGGCCCGACTGATCGCCCGCGAGGGCGAGTGGGCGACGCTGTTGCTCCCGTCGGGCGAAATGCGGCAGGTGCGGGTCGAATGTCGGGCGACGCTGGGCGGTCTGGGCAACGCCGACCACATGCACGTGCGGATTGGCAAGGCGGGCCGCAAGCGTCACATGGGCCGGCGCCCGCACAACCGCGGGACGTCGATGAACCCGGTCGCCCATCCGTTGGGCGGCGGCGAAGGTCGCAGCGGCGGCGGCCGGCACCCGTGCAGTGCCTGGGGCAAGCTCGCCAAGGGCGGTCGGACCCGCCCGCCGCGCAAGAACTCGAGCAAACGCATTCTGCGGCGACGTCGCAGCGTGCGGTACGGGCAGCTGGTTCTGCCGAAGCGGAAGTGAGTGATTAACCAGGGGCGACGCGGAGACGCAGGCCCGGGAACGCAAAACTTATGTCCAGAAGCTTGAAAAAAGGACCGTTCGTCGAAGAGAAGCTCTTCAAGAAGGCCGCACAGGCCAAGAACACCGGCGCCCACGCCCCGATCCGTACCTGGTCGCGGCGGTGTACGATTGTGCCGGAGTTCGTCGGTCTGACCTTTGAAGTGCACAACGGCAAGATGTTCCACAAGGTCTTCGTGACCGAGGACATGGTCGGCCACAAGCTCGGGGAGTTCAGCCCGACGCGGGTGTTCCGCGGACATACAGCCGGCACCAAGAAGGCTGAGGGCGGGTGATCGGTGGCGCCTCACGGCAGGCGACCGCCCCCATCGAGCGGCGTGGACGGCTCAGGCCGGAGTGAGGGCTGGGCGACGGACGAAAGCGTCCAACGGAAGGTGAGATCGTGGCAAAGGCAGCGTTACAAACTGGACGATGGCGGGCGCTTCACCGGTTTGCCCGGATCAGCCCCCGCAAGGCTCGGCTGGTGATGGACCTGATCCGGGGCCTGCACGTGAATGACGCACAGGACACCCTCCGGTTCACCGGAAAAAAGGCGAGCCGGATGATCGACAAGGTGCTGCGGTCGGCGATCGCCAACGCCAACGAGCAGGAGGCAGACGTCCGGTCTCTGTACGTCGTGGAGGCCCGAGTCGATCCGGCGCCGCACCTGCGAAGGTTTCGGCCCAAGGATCGCGGGCGGGCCCACCCGATCGCCAAGCGGATGAGTCACCTGGTTGTGGCGGTGGAAGAACGCTGACGGTGCGGAAGCCGTCGCGGGGCCGGAGCGGTGGTTTTTTCAGGGCACAGGCTGAGGAGCTAGAGCGTGGGACAAAAAACCAACCCAATCGGATTTCGGACCGGCATCACGCTGGACTGGAAGAGCCGATGGTATGCGCCCAAGGCGGCGTACGGTGAGTTCCTCATCGAGGACCATCGCATCCGCGATTACGTTGAGCAGCATCTGAACCGGCAGCCTCCGTACGCGGCGGTGAGCAAGGTGGAGATCGAACGGACCCGCAGCGACGTCCGCGTGGTCCTGCACACGGCCCGGCCGGGCCTGGTGATCGGGCCCAAGGGGGCCGAGGTGGACAAGCTCCGCGAGGAGCTCGAGGACCTGGTTGATCGGAAGATCACGCTCAACATCGTGGAGATCAAGAACCCGGACCTGGACGCGCAGCTGGTGGCGGAGGCGCTGGCCGAGCAGCTCAAGAAGCGGGTGAGCTTCCGCCGGGCGATGAAGATGCGGTGCGACGCAACGATGGCGGCCGGTGCGAAGGGGATTCGGATTCAGTGCAGCGGCCGGCTGGGCGGGGCGGAGATGGCCCGTTGCGAAACGCAGAAACGGGGCTCGATTCCGTTACAGTCGTTGCAGTCGAACGTGGCCTACGGGTATGCGATCGCGCGGACGACGTACGGGGCGATCGGTGTGAAGGTGTGGCTCTACCTCGGCAAGTTCGGCGAGGAAGTGGCCGCGGTCGCCCCCGAGGCTCAACCGCACCGCGGACGTCGCCGTGCTCGGCTGTGAGGGAACGGACGGGGCCGACCGGTGACCGGAACCGCGGGATCGGGCGGCGCGAGAAGGAGAGACGACGACCATGGCCATGATGCCGAAAAGGCTGAAATACCGTAAGGCCCAGCGGGGCGGGCGGCTTCGCGAGAAGGCGACTCGCGGCAACACCGTGGTGTTCGGCGAGTATGGACTGCAGTCGCTGGGTTCGGGATGGATGACCGGTCGACAGATCGAGGCCGGCCGTATGGCCGCCTCGCACTTTCTGCACCGCGAAGGCCGGGTCTACATCCGGGTGTTCCCGCACAAGCCGGTGTCCGCCAAGCCCCTGGAAACCCGTATGGGCAAGGGCAAGGGCGAGCCGGAGTATTACGCGGCGGTGGTGTCGTCCGGAATGATGCTCTACGAGATCGGCGGAGTGAGCGAGGATCTGGCCCGCAGGGCGTTGTCCCTCGTGGCCCACAAGATGCCGTTCCGCTGCCGGTTCGTGTCCCGGAAGCACCACGCGTGAGCGCAGGAGAAAAGCGGCGATGAAGATCAGCGATATACGCGAGATGAAAAACGAGGAGCTCTACGGGGAGCTGGACCGCCTGCGCCGCTACGTGTTTGACCTGCGAAGCCAGGCGGTGACGGAGAAGCTTCAGGATCCGTCGCTGCTGACGCGGGCCCGCAGGGATATCGCCCGGGTCTTCACCGTGCTGAGGGAGCGCGGCGAGCAGGGGATCGAGCAGAAGCAGTATCACCTGGAGGCGCTGGCGACGCATAAGCGCAGCAAGTGAGGTCAAGGCAGATGGTACAGGCGGCAGAGCAAAGTCAGGCGCGTAAACGGCGCCGTCGGGTGATCGGGATCGTGACGGCGGCTCAGCGCACCCCCAAGACGTTGAGGGTGGTCGCGCAGTACCGGGTTCGCCACGCGAAATACGGCAAGTACGTGCGGCACCGGACGGTCATGCACGTGCACGATGAGAAGAACGAAGCCCGGTTGGGTGATCGGGTCGAGATCGCGGAGTGCCGGCCGATCTCGAAACTGAAGAGGTGGTGCCTGGTGCGTATTATCGACCGGGCTCCTCAGGAGACGGCGACAGCCGCGTCGGCGTAAAGAAGGGGCTCCTGAGCAGTTTTTGCGTGTGACGGGCGGTTCCGCCCGACGGTGAGAATGGGCGATGATTCAGCTTCAGACGGTAGTCGACGTGGCGGACAACACCGGCGCCAAGCAGGCGATGGTGATCCGCGTCCTGCGCGGGAGCACGGGACGATGGGGCAAGCCGACGCGCAGGGTCGCGGGCGTCGGGGACCTGGTCATCCTGGCGGTCAAGAAGGCGCTGGCCAACAGCGACTTCATGAAGCCGGGCAACAAGAAGGCCCGCGTGGTCAAGGGCGTGGTGGTGCGGACCAAGCACCCGACCCGTCGCTCGGACGGCAGCTACGTCCGGTTCGACCGGAACGCGGTGGTTCTGGTGGACGACAAGGGCGAGCCGCGGGGCACGCGGATTTTCGGAGCGGTGGCCCGCGAGCTTCGCGAGCAGGGGTTCATGAAGATTATCTCGCTGGCGGACGAAGTGGTGTAAGGGCCCGGGGGCGAAGCGAGAACGGACGGAACAGCAATGGCTTGTCACATACGGCGTGATGATATCGTTGAGGTGGTCGCCGGCGATCACAAGGGCGAGCGCGGCAAGGTCCTCCGGGTTCTGCCGAAGCGCGGGTTGGTGATCGTGCAGGGGATCAACATGGTCTATCGGCACGTTCGCCCGAGCCGGAGGAACCCGCAGGGCGGTCGCCTTCAGAAGGAGGCGCCGATCCATATTTCGAACGTGCTTCCGGTGGACGACAAGGGTGGTAAGGGCGGCACGCGCGTTCGGTTCGAGGTCGAGCGTGACGCGGCGGGCCGGCCGGTGGCGAAACACCGGGTGTCCCAGGCCGGTAACCGGCTGAGTGTGGTGTCCCGCAGAAAGGCGGAAGCGTAAGCCATGGCGCGCCTGCTCGAGAAATATCGAAGTGAAGTCGTTCCCGCGCTGTTCGAGGAACTGAACACCAGGAACCCGATGGCGGTCCCCCGGCTGCGGAAGGTCGTGATTTCAATGGGCGTCGGGGCCGCCACCCAGGATAAGAAACGCATCGAACTGGCGGCCAAGGACCTGGCGACCATCGCGGGGCAGAAGCCGCAGATCTGCCTGGCCCGCAAGAGCGTATCAAACTTCAAGGTCCGCAAGGATTATCCCACGGGCGTGAAGGTGACCCTTCGAGGCCGGCGGATGTACGAGTTTCTGGATCGGTTGATCAGCATCGCGATCCCGCGTATCCGCGATTTCCGCGGGTTGAACCCGCAGAGTTTCGACGGGCGGGGGAACTACTCGATGGGGGTCAACGAACAGACGATTTTCCCGGAGATCGACGCCGCGGCGGTCGAATGGCCGCAGGGTATGAACATCACCGTGGTGACGACGGCTCGGAACGATCGCGAGTGCCGGGCTCTGCTCAGACTGTTGGGAATGCCTTTCCGTTCGGAAGGCGAATTGGCGGCCCAGGCGGGCCGTAACTGAGGTGGAACTCAAGGACGCGGCCGCCGCGGGCGGCTGCGGGGATGGGACCCCACATGGCGACGACTGCGTGGATGAATAAGTCCAAGTTGGCCCCGAAGTTCAAGTGTCGGGTGGTGCGCCGATGCCAGGTTTGCGGCCGATCGCGGGCGGTCTACCGCAAGTTCCGGATGTGCCGCGTCTGCCTGCGCGATAAGGCGAACTGGGGCCTGATCCCCGGTCTGAAGAAGGCGAGCTGGTGAGCCGGACCGGTGGCGCGAAAATGCTCTGAGAGCCGGACGAGGGTCTCGGCGACCCCGATTGAATGAGGACGTAGGATGTGGAGCGACCCGATTGCTGACATGTTGACCCGGATTCGCAACGCGATTCGCATGCGAGCGCGCGAGGTGACGATCCCCGCGTCGAAGGTCAAGGTGAACATTGCGGAAGTCCTCAAACAGGAGGGCTATATCGCCGGGTACGACCGGATCGACGACACCCGCCAGGGTTTGCTGCGGGTCCAGTTGAAGTACAGTCCGGAGGGAGCCCCGGCGATAACCGAGATCCGTCGCGTTTCGAAGGCGGGCGCGCGGGACTATCGGCCGGTGGAAAAGCTCCCGCGGGTGCTGAACGGTCTGGGGATTGCGATCGTGTCCACCAGTCATGGTGTGCTGAGCGACCGGCAGTGCCGGGAGCGGCGACTGGGCGGCGAGGTGATTTGCACGGTGTGCTGACCGTTGCGTCGGCGCGAAGGGATAGGGCGATGTCTCGTATTGGCAAGAAACCGGTGGCGGTGCCCGCGGGCGTCAAGGTCGAGGTGACCGACCGGACCATCAAGACCTCAGGTCCCAAGGGCAATCTGGCGTGGACGGTCCCGAGCGGCGTTTCGGTGGCCTACGACGCCTCCGCCGGGCAGATCAACGTGACGAACACGGGCGGGACCGTTCAGGCCAAGGCGCTGCACGGACTGAGCCGGGCTTTGATCGCCAACATGGTTCGTGGCGTGCACGAAGGGTATCGAATCTCGCTGGAGATCTACGGGACCGGCTACGGTTGCCGCCTGCAGGGCACGTCGCTTCTGTTGAACTGCGGCTATATGGGCCGTGGAGTCGACAAGGAGGGCAAGCCGCGGGAAGCGCAGTTCAACCTCCCCATTCCGGAGGGGCTGAAGGTGACCGTCGAAGTACCGGCGGCCCGCGGTGAGAACGAGCCCGCGAAGTTGACGATCGAGGGGGTCGACAAGCAGAAGGTCGGCCAGTTCGCCGCCGAGCTCCGCGGGATCCGGACGCCCGAGCCCTACAAGGGCAAGGGGATTCGCTATGCCGGCGAGGTCGTTCGGCGCAAGCAGGGCAAGGCGTTTGCCAGCGGCAGCGGCGGTTGACGGCGGGGCGGTGGCTGACGTGGGAGTTGATCGTCCCGGCGAACACGGGATGAGTATGATGGGATTGCGGGTGGCCTGATGGACAATATCAAGATCAAGACCGAGCGGCGCGAACGCCGCAAGATGCGCGTCCGGAAGCAGGTGTTCGGAACGCAGGAACGTCCTCGTTTGACGGTGACGCGAAGCCTGCAGCACATTTACGCGCAGTTAATCGACGACACCGCGGGCAGAACGCTGGCGGCGGTCAGCTCGACCAGCAAGGAGCTGCGCGGGATGCTGAAGGTCGGCGGAAACAAGGCAGCCGCCACCGCCGTCGGCAAGCTGTTGGCGGAGCGCGCGGTGAGCAAGGGGATCAAGGCGGCGGTGTTCGACCGGAACGGGTACAGGTTTCATGGCCGGGTCAAGGCGCTGGCGGATGCCGCTCGCGAGGCCGGCCTGAGCATATAGGTGTTTCGCCGGCTGATGCCGGCCGACGTATGAGTTCAACGCAGCATGTGCTGACTTGAGGCGGTAATGGCGGACGACCTGACAAACGAATCGCAGGAGCGGATGGCCCGGAACCAGGGGCGGGGCTTCCCGAATTCCGACGCGCCGGGCGCCGGCGCGCATGGCGGCGAGGCGGGCCCCAGGGAGAGTGTTGCCGAAGGAGGTCGCCAGCGCCGGCGGCCGCGCGGCGATCGAGGTCGCCGTGAAACCGAGGTGAGCGAAGCCGGCGGCCTGGAAGAAGCGGTCGTCAAGGTCTACCGCTGTGCCAAGGTCGTCAAGGGCGGTCGGCGATTCAGCTTTGCCGCCCTGGTGGTCGTCGGTGACCGGGCGTCGCAGGTGGGCGTGGGGTATGGCAAGGCGAACGAGGTCCCCGCCGCCGTCGACAAGGCCCGCAAGCAGGCCCAGCGGAACATGATTACGGTGAAGCTGGCCGGCACGACCATCCCGCATCACGTGAAGGCGAAGTACCGGGCCAGCGAAGTCATTCTGCTGCCCGCCGGCAAGGGGACGGGAGTGATCGCCGGGGCCAGCGTTCGTGCGGTGATGGAACTGGCGGGCATCAAGGATGTCTTGACGAAAGTCCATGGGTCCACCGGTCCCAAGAACCTGGTGAAGGCGGCCTTTGCCGGTCTGATGAAACTGCGCAGCAAGGAGGAGATTGCCCGGCTGCGTAATGTGGCGATGGCTTGAGCGGGCGTCCGGAAAGAATCGGGCGAGGCGGGAGTGATTTGACCATGATGATCGGCGACGTGACGGCCAGAGGGCTGAAGAACAAACCGCGCAAGCGCGTGGGTCGCGGTATCGGCTCGGGGATGGGCAAGACCTCCGGACGCGGGCACAAAGGCGCGGGCCAGCACGCCGACCACGGCACGGGGCTTCGCGAGGGCGGGCAGTTGCCGCTGTTTCGGCGAATGCCCAAGCGCGGTTTCAGCAACGCGCGCTTCCGCCTGGAGTACCAGGTGATCAACGTGGCCGACCTGCAGGAGTTCTTCGACGACGGGGCGCACGTGACGCCCGCGGCGCTCGAGGAAGCAGGGCTCATCCGGCGTAGCGGCGCGCCGGTCAAGATCCTGGGCGACGGCGAACTGTCGAAGAAACTCCGGGTCGAGGCCCATAAATTCAGCGCCTCGGCGGTCAAGAAGATCGAGGCCGCCGGCGGTGAGTCGAAAGCCATCGGCTCTTAACGGAAAAGCACAATGTTCAGGACTATCTTAAACATCTTCGTGATCCCTGAGCTGCGGCGCAAGCTCCTGTTCACGATCGGCCTGCTGGCCGTCTACCGGATCGGCTACCACGTGCCCCTGCCGGCCATGAACCAGGATCTGATGGCCGAAGCCATGAAAAAGCAGGGCGATCAGGGGGGGTTCGGGCAGTTGGCGACCGCGTTCTCCCTGTTCACGGGCGGCGACCTGCAGTCGAGTACGATCTTCGGTCTGGGCATCATGCCCTACATCACGGCGGCCATTATCTTTCAGCTTCTGACCACCGTCGTGCCCGCGCTCGAGAAGCTGCAGCGCGAGGGTGACACGGGCCGGAAAAAGATCCAGGAGTACACGCGGTATGCGACCGTCGGCTTATGTATCATCCAGGCGATGTTCTGGGTGAACTACATGCGCCGCAGCGGGTATGTTTTCGCGGACTACCGCGACGACTATCAGTTTCTGCTGATCGGCGTTCTGGGCCTGACGACCGGGACGGTCTTCCTGATGTGGCTGGGCGAGCAGATCGACGAGTACGGCATCGGAAACGGCATCAGTCTCATCATCATGGCCGGCATCATCGCCCGCATGCCCAATGCGGTCATGTACGTCTGGGAACACAAGAGTCTGCAGATGGGGGCGGCCGACTCGGCGGCGGCGCTCGACCCGGCCAAGATCCTTTTCCTCATCGTGGCTTTCGTGGTGGTCATCGCCGGGACGATCCTGATCACCCAGGCCCAGCGGCGCATCCCGATCCAGCAGGCCAAGCACACGCGCGGTCGGCGCGTGCTCGGCGGCCAGCGTCAGTATCTCCCGCTGCGGGTCAACCACGGTGGCGTGATGCCCATCATCTTCGCCAGTTCGCTGATGATCTTCCCGAGCATCATTTTCGGCTACCTGGCGTCGGCCACCCAGTGGGAGCCGTTCAACTTCCTTCGGCGCGCCTTCGATCACGACAGCTTCATCTACGTGCTGTGCTACATCGCGATGGTGTACTTCTTCGCTTACTTCTGGACGGCGGTGCAGTTTCAGCCCAAGGAAATGGCGAACAACCTGCGGGATTATGGCAGCTTCATCCCCGGTTTGCGCCCCGGCAAGCGGACCGCCGACTACCTGGAGCGGGTCATGGGTCGCATTACCTACGTGGGGGCGGCGTTCCTGGCCATCATCGCCATCATCCCCACGCTGGTGGCCACCAAGATGCAGATTCCATACCAGGTTTCGTCGTTCCTGGGCGGGACGGGCCTGCTGATCGTGGTGAGCGTGTGTCTCGATCTGGTGCAGCGCATCGAGGCGAACCTGGTGATGCGAAATTACAAGGGCTTCTTGAGCAAAGAGTGAGCATCTGATGATCGTCATCC
>JAPKGY010000050.1 GCA_026647385.1 Phycisphaerae bacterium
CGATGTCTCCCTCTCCTCCCCCGCCGACGAAATCGTCGCCGCCAATCTCCCCCGCGTCAATCTCTTCCTCTTCCGCGTCACCGAAAACGCCCATCTCAAAAACCGCGAGTGGCTCCCCATCAACTCCGACGCCCAACAATACCCGCCCCTCGCCCTCACCCTCTTCTACGTCCTCACCCCATTCGCCGTAAACAAAGTCGATGAACACCGCGTCCTCGGCCCCCGCTCAAGAACCTCCTCCCGCTCGAAACCCCCCGTCCGTTTAGCCGCGACCCGAAGGGGAGCGCTGAGTACCTGTCCCCCCCACTCCGCCTTGCCCACGTTGACGCCCCGCCGGTACGCACCTAAGATCTCGTGTCACGTCCCCGGACATGGCGAAGGTATATCATGGAGGTAAATCATGGCTCGGCTTTTCGACGACATCACTCGGACGATCGGTCACACTCCGCTGGTTCGCATTAATCGTATCATCCGCTCCCGGGCGACCGTCTACGCCAAGCTCGAGTTTTTCAATCCGCTCTCCAGCGTCAAGGACCGCATCGGCGTGGCCATGATCGACGCCGGCGAGCGCGACGGCGCGATCCATAAAGGGTCCCTGCTGGTCGAGCCGACCTCCGGCAACACGGGCATCGCCTTGGCCTTCGTCTGCGCCGCCCGGGGCTACCGACTCACGCTGACCATGCCCGAAAGCATGTCCATCGAACGTCGAAGCCTGCTCAAGGCCCTCGGCGCCGACCTCGTCCTCACACCCGCGGCCGAAGGCATGAAAGGCGCGATCGCCAAGGCCGACGAGATCGTCGCCAATACAAAGGACGCCGTCCTCGTCGGGCAGTTTCAGAATCCCGCCAATCCGGAAATCCACCGCCGCACGACCGCCGAGGAGGTCTGGTCCGACACCGAGGGCAAAGTCGACATCTTCATCTCCGGCGTCGGCACCGGCGGGACGATCACCGGCGTCGGCGAGGTCATCAAGCAGCGCAAGGGCGATTTCAAGACCGTCGCCGTCGAACCGGCCGACTCCCCGGTCATCACCCAGACCCTGGCCGGCGAGTCCGTCAAGCCCGGCCCCCACAAAATCCAGGGCATCGGCGCGGGCTTCATCCCCAAGGTGCTGAACCTCAAGGTCATCGACGAGGTCGTCCGCGTCCGCAACGAGGACGCCTTCGCCTGGGCACGCCGGGCCTCGCGCGAGGAAGGACTGCTCTGCGGCATCTCCTCCGGCGCCGCCCTGTGTGCAGCCAACGAAATCGCCCAACGCCCCGACAGCGCCGGCAAGACCCTCGTCGTCGTCCTGCCCAGTTGCGGCGAACGCTATCTGTCCACGCCCCTCTTCCAGGAAGCGTGAACGCCCCAGCCCAAACCGCGCGGCCCAAAGAGCCGCGGGCTTCCCTTGACACACGACGCGGGCGTATGCCCGCACGAAGCCGCTTCCCCTCGACACGACACGAACGCATCCGCATTCCTTCTGTGGCGAAGCCGCGTGTCGTGTCAAGGGTTCGCGGCGAGTTGTGTGTCACGGGCTTCAGGTCGCCGCGGCGACTCGCCGTGGCAACCCGCGCGGCGATCAGAACGCCGGCCCCCTGGCGGGATCCCCTCCGTCGCCGTCGCCGGCAAAGGCGGTGTCGGGGTATACTTTCGCAAGTGCCGGGTGATGTGGTTTTACGGGGCCCTGTCCGATGTCGAACGAGAATGAAGTCCACGACGATCGCCAGACCCTGAGTGCGATTGTCCGCGAAGTCGGCATCGAGCCCGGCCCCGAACTGCCCTGTTCGTACCTGCCGGGCCGGCCATCGCGACTCGTCGCCTTTCGGGCCGGCCGACTCCCCGCGGGCGTCTATCACTCCCTCATGGATTTGAATTTCCGCCGATCGGGCGACGTGTTCTATCGACCCGCCTGCTCCGGCTGCCGGGAGTGCGTGGCCCTGCGCGTTCCGGTCGCGACCTTCCGCCCGAACCGCGCGCAGCGTCGCTGCTGGGCGCGCAATCGCGACCTCACCGTCGAGGTCGGCCGGCTCGCGCCGACGCCCGAGAAACACGCGCTCTTCGTCCGATACCTCGAAGCCCGCCACGACCGGCAGATGAGCGGCGAATGGGACAGCTTCCGCGATTTCCTCTACACCTCGCCCATCGGCACGCGCGAGGTGACCTACCGTCTCGCAGGCCGACTGGTCGGCGTCGGCATCTTCGACGTCGAACCTCGGGCGGTCAGCACCGTCTACTGCTTTTTTGACCCCGACCTGTCCGCCCGATCGGTCGGCACATTCAACATCCTCTGGACGATCGACCACTGCTGCGCCCAGGGCACCCCTTACGTCTACCTCGGCTATTACCTTCGCGATTGCCGCCGGATGAACTACAAGATCAACTTCACCCCGTGCGAACTGCTCGACGAGCAAGGCCGATGGCAACCATTTCCGACACCCGGCGCAATAATCCAGTGAGCCGCCGGGAATAAAGAAGCCCAACGAGCCGCCGGAAATAAGAGCCCATCCCCAAACCGCCTGGGACGGGCGGTTTTGGGATCGGCTCTTAATCTTGCGCGCCGCCACGCAACCCGAACCGGCGGGACCCTGCTCCGAAGGCAAGCCGAGCAGGACCCGATCGACATTCTTTTGGCGCCTCTTGCGTCTTGTCGCAGCCAACAAACCCCCAAGCCTCCGCGCAACAGCGCGGCAGCCCGCAAGAAAAACCGCACACGCGGAACTTCGCCCGTTCAACGGTGTAGTACCAGACGAAAGGATGCATCGCCATGGACTCTCCACCGTCTATCGATCCCCCCCTCGCCCTGCCTCCCGGCCCCGAAGGCCTCGCCGAAGACCTCCCCTGCCCCAAGTGCCAATACAATCTCCGAGGCCTCACCCTCCCGCGATGCCCGGAATGCGGCTTCGCCTTCGACTGGCAGAACTTGCCCCAAATGCGAGCCGGTACCGAAGAATCCTCCTGGACGCCGGGCGACCGGATCGCCCTGGGATTCGCCATCGCCGTCCTGCTGGCCATCGCAGCCGCCACTCCCCTGATTGGCATCGCCGTGCTCGTAGTTGTCCTCCTTGCAATCGCCGCGTTCCAGGCGTGCTTCGAGATGGTTTTCGCCCGCTTGATCCTGGGCGCCCTGTCGCGGAGACTTTTCCGAGCCTGGTGGGAGGGCGTACTCGTCGGCTACGGCCTGTGCGCCATCACCTGCTGCCTGGTCGGCCGATCCGACGTGTACATGGACCTCGTTGCCTCATCCCGTACGGGTTTCCCTTTACCCTTGCTGCTGCTGATCACAGCCATCGAATCCACCGGCGTCCAGTACTGGATCGTCCGTCGTCGGTCCCGGCAATGGGGTGAGCCCATTCCGGCGCGGCGCTTGGCGTGGGCCTGCCTGGCTGCCAAAACCGCCGCCGCCATCCCCTGGACCTTGATCGCCACAGGCGCTCTGGCCCGATAGCTTTTCCACCGCCGATCCGCCGCAAAAACCGCTCGAAACCGCTTCAGACCGCACGTTTTTCGGACGATAGATAGGAGGCGGGGGCCTTGGCTACCGCTCCCGTCAGGCCAGGAGGATCGATCCATGCAGGAACGCCTAACCCATACGCGTTTGGCCTTCTACCTCGGACTGATTCTCATGCTCACCCCCGGCATCCTGTCCGCCACGGTCTGGCCCCAGTGGCGCACCGGGTTCGTAGCCCTCGCGTTGACCGGGGCGGCCGTCGCCCTCATCGCCCGCCTCTGGCAGGGCCGCCTGCTCAAAACTGCCCGCCGCAGCGGCGGCTCCGTCGGCTTCCCCCTGAACCTGGCCGGCCACTCCCGCTTCACCTCGCGCTGAATGACCGTGCGCGATCGTGCGACATCAAAGCGCCGCGGACTTCCCTTGACACACGACGCGGGCGCATGCCCGCACCAGCCCGCTTTCCCTGGACACGACACGAACGCATCCGCGTTCCTTTTGTGGCGAAGCCGCGTGTCGTGTCACGGGTTCGCGGCGAGTCGTGCGTCAAGGGCTTCGGTGCTCGTCGCCCTCGCGAACCGCGCGGCCATCCCACGTGGAGGGCACGTCCCACAACGGGAGAACCTCCGCGGCGCTCGAGATGGCCGAACTCCACGTACCGCGGGCTCTCCGGATATAATCCCGGCATGGCCCTCAATCTGACGCCTGAATACTTCGAGGCCGACCGCCAGTATCGCCAGGCCCGCACGCGCGAAGAGAAACTGGCCGCCCTCGAACTCATGCTCAAGACCATCCCCAAGCACAAGTCCAGCGAGAAAAAACAGGCCGACCTCAAGAGCCGCATCAAGGAACTCCGCGAAGCCCCAGCCGCCAGGGGCAAGAGCGCCGCCGTCGACCCGTATCACATCCCCTCCCAGGGCGGTGGTCAGGTCCTGCTCCTCGGCCTGCCCAACAGCGGCAAGTCTTCCATCCTCGGTTATCTCTCCCAGGCCCCGGTGAAGATCACCAATTTCCCCTTCGGCACCCAACTGCCCGTCCCGGGCATGGTCTATCATGAGGACGTGCCCATCCAGATGGTCGATCTCCCGCCGGTCACCCCCGAGCACGTGCCGCCCGGCATGGTCAACGCCCTGCGTCACGCCGAGATCATCCTTCTCGTCGTGGACCTGGCGGCCGACAGCGTCCTGGAAGACCTCGAGTCGCTACTCGCCATCCTGGCTGAACGCAATATCACCTTCGAGTCCGCCGAGCAGGACGACACGGGCCAGATCATGCAGGTCTGGCCCAAAGGGCTGATCGCCGGAACGAAATCCGATTTGCCCGCTGCCGCCGAGAACCTTCAGGTTCTGCGCGAATTGCGATCGCCCGAGCCGCCGCTCCTCCCCGTCTCCAGCCGGACCGGCCAGGGCCTGCCCGAACTCCTCAAGCGGATCTTCGACATGCTGCACGTGATCCGCGTGTATTCCAAACTGCCCGGCAAGCCGGCCGACAAGGAAAAACCTTTCGTCGTGCCCGCCGGCACCACCGTCGGCGAACTCGCCCGCACCATCCACAAGGAGATGGCTGAACACCTCAAATACGCCCGCATCTGGGGCGAAAGCGCCTTCGACGGCCAGCAGGTCCACGCCACCCACGTCCTGGCGGACCGCGATATCGTGGAACTGCACGCATAACGCGACGGGTTATTTGTACTGGGAAGTCCCGGCATCCCTTCCGCAGGTACACCGGATCACCCGCCAGCACGCCGGATCACCCGCCAGCACGCCGGATCACCCGCCCGCACGCCGGATCACCCGCCAGCACGCCGGATCAACTTAGAGTGACGTGCAAATGCCATCATCCCGGGACCCACACGTTTAGCCGCGACCCGAAGGGGAGCGCTCCCCCCAACCGCTCTACCCTCTCCGCGTAACCATCGTCTGGACATCAAACCCCGCACCTCATAACATCGACGCTTGCAGGGCTCGCCTCAGCGTTGAAGGCAGGCCGATACCGAACGACCTCGATGTCCCGATGGCCCCCGGACGCTCCAGCCGGAAAAAAGAATGAAACCGAATCCCGCCCATCGCCTTGTTTGCATCGTTCTGCTGGTTCTGTCCCCCCGCCTCTTCGCCGCCGAGACCCGGCCCAACTTCCTCTTCATCCTCACCGACGATCAGCGGTGGGATGGCCTGGGAGTCGTGCAGGCCGAGCAGGGCGACAAGGCGCGATTCCCCTGGCTCAGAACGCCCAACCTCGACAAGCTCGCCGGCGAGGGCGTGAGATTCCGAAACGCCTTCGTGGTCAATTCGCTTTGCTCGCCCAGCCGGGCCAGCTTCCTGACCGGCACATACGGCTGCCACAACGGCGTAAACGACAATCTGACGCGTTTTCCAGCCGACAACGTCACCTTCGCTTCCGTGCTGCGGTCCGCGGGCTACAGGACCGGCTACGTGGGCAAGTGGCACATGGATGGCCAGAAGGGCCCCCGGCCGGGCTTCGACTACTCCGCAAGCTACGTAGGCCAGGGTAAGCATTTCGACTGCCCCTTCGAAGTCAATGGCCGGCAGGTCGAGTCCGAGGGCTGGGTCGATGACGTCGCCATAGACTACGCCGTCGAGTTTCTGCGCCAAAGCAGGGAGGCACCGTTCCTCCTGGCGATCGGCTTCAAGGCATGCCACGGGCCCTTCACCCCGCCGCCGCGCTACACGAGCGCGTACGCGGGACTCAGGCCCCGCCCGGTGCCGAACCTCGACCTCAAACCGCCCTTTCATGAACTCATCGAGCCGACCCACGAGTCAAAGGCCGGGTTTGTTTGGAAGGACTCGCCGGAACTGCTCGCCTACCTGCAATTCACCGCGGCCATCGATGAGAACGTCGGCCGACTCCTGGAAGAGCTGAATCGGCTGGGCCTCGCCGAGAACACCGTGGTCGTATTCGCCGGCGATAACGGCTATTACCTCGGCGAGCATGGCCTGGCGGACAAGCGATCCGCCTACGAGGAAAGCCTTCGCATTCCGCTGCTGGTGCGCTATCCCAGGTTACCCGCCAAGGGCAGGCTGATCGACGGAATGGTGCTGAACATCGACCTCGCGCCGACGCTGATCGATCTGGCCGGTGTGCCGGTCCCGTCGCGGATGCAAGGCCGGAGCTGGCGGCCGTTGCTGGAAGGAAAAAAGACCGACTGGCGGAAGTCCTTCTACTACGAGTACCTCCCCGAACGCCGGTATCCGATCCCCCGCGTGCAGGCGATCCGAACGGAGAAGGCCAAGCTGATTCTCTACCCCGGCCATCCCGAGTGGATGGAACTATTCGACCTGATCGCCGACCCCTACGAAACCCGCAACCTCATCAACGACCCCGCCTGGTCCGCCCTGCGCCAGGAACTCGAAACCGAACTCCAACACCAACGCAATAAGGTCCAATGCGACAAGCCCGCCACGCGTCCGGCATCGACCAGACGCTGAGACCCTCGCTTCGCGTTGGGCCATCATGAAGGAACACCCGTCGCCACGCTGCGATAGTCGTGGAGTATCCAACCCGCTTGCGGCTTCGCGGGGCGCCGAGCCGAGAAGGGTCACCTCAACGATTCACCGTCGAGGTCGGCCGGGTGGCTGGAGCGGCGGCAGCCTTCACCTTCGCCTCTTTGGGCAGTTCGATCACCGTCCCCGGCGTAATGGCTTTCGGATCGTGCGGCACACGCTCCTTATTCAGTTCATACAACTCCGTCCAGCGCTTGCCGTCGCCCAGGAATCGCTCCGCCAGCGTGTACCACCCTTCGTTCGGTTGCACCGTGTAAGCGCGATCGGCGGGGACCGGCGCAACCCGGACGCCGCGCGTGATCGGCGTACCGACCGACGGGTCTCCGCCGGCGGCTCGCACGGTGGGCGCCGCGGTCGGCGAGGGCGTCGGTGACGGGCCGGCCATGGCAGCCTGACCCTCCGGGGCCGCCGGAATCGTCAGCTTGGTCCCGATCCGCAGCTTCTTGGGATCGACCGACGGGTTCGCCTTGGCGATCAAGCCGGCGTGCCGGGCATGACCGAAGTACTTGGCCGCGAGCGAACTGAACGTGTCGCCCACCTGCACGACGTGTGTCTTGGTGCTCTCCGTCGAAATGTTGCCCGCCAACGAGGCGGTCGATGCACCCGTCGGCCTCAACGTGCTGCCCCGATCGGCCGCGAGGCTGATCGAACTCGACCCGGGCGATGCCGTCGGATGCACCGGCGGAGCCAGTGGCTCCGATAGCGAAGGCCTGGCTGACATCGCGCCGGGTTGCGTCGTGGACGAGCTGATGCCCGACGGACTCCCGCCGAACGGTGAAGGCCGCCGCGGCGTCATCGCGATGCCGGCCGGCGACGTCGTCGTGCCCTCCGCCATGCCCGCCGGACGCGAGGCCATTCCCGACGTGTTGCGGTTCGCGCTCGATGGCGGCGTCAGACGCGGACTCCGCGGCAAGTTCACGTTCGTGTTTCGCGCCGTGGTCGCCGGCGAATTCTTGTCGCCACTCTTCGCAACCGCGCCGGCCGGTTCCTGCTTGGCCGTCGCCGGCTCGCTCGAACCCTTGCCCCTCATCACGTACCAAACGCCCAGGCCGACAAACACAACAGCCACCAGAGCCGCGATTTTTGTGTCACGTCGCATGATTGATCCCTTTGCCAGTGGTGGGTGGGGCGGCTACGTCCATGTGCCTGACGACGACCATCCAAGTCGTGTTCGACACGCCATCATCGTTCGCGGTGACCCTGGGTATGCCGCGCGCTCAAACCCAAAGTGTTTCGGACCGAAGTCACTATATCGGAAAACCGTCACCGGTCAAGGAAAATCGCGGTATTTAGGGCGTTCGGGAAAGCCCGGGCCACCCGCCCGCGAGCCTCGGCCGATGGCTAAGGATTTCACAGTGGGGCGGCCAACGCCGCCATCCGTCAGCGTCGTGAGTTACGTCCGGGACAGGCCCTGTGAGAAAGCGGATCAGCCGAAGACCGGCCCCGGCCCGTGCCGTTTAGAGTTGGGCGTAACTCGCCGGCCGCTCGCTCGCCAAGCGGGCAAGATGCCACGGCGACTCACCCGCGGCGTGATGCCCCCCTCCGGTTGGCCCGCAGGATTATCGATAATTCGCCCGGATTATCGATAACCCGCCCCGGCCCGCCGGGTCGTGAACCGCCGATAGCTCGAGTTCCACGGGTTCAAACCGGGGCCCTGGTAATCGATGTCGTACATGTGGTAATAGATCACCTCGCCCGGCGAGTAGTAGGAGTTCGTCGAAGGCCAATCGCTGCGATAGGCGAAATCGGTGGCTGAGTACCGCCCCGGCACCCGATCGAACAACAGGGAGGGCGCGTGGCTAACCTGCAAAACCGGGGCCGGCAGAACCTCCACCGGCTGGTCGGCCGAGGGCCTCTGGGCCCCGCAACGATCACACCGATGCCGAGCCGGCTCACCGCAACCAACAAGACCCGCTGCCAGCAGGCTGAACGTGGCCAAGGCCAGGACGCGCATCCTTCATCCTCCCCTCGGTTGATACGCCGCCAGTCGAGGCGCAACCTCTTTGGCTGTCGAATGCTGCAACTGCCGTGCCGTGGACCGCCGGACCTCCGAGCGATCCCGACCATAGGCCGCCGGCTTCGTGGAAAGGGCGTTTGGCGAACCCAGTTCCGTCTGTACCGTCTGGGGCGCCTATGTCAGCCAGGACCGCCGAGCCACACGGTACCGGGCTGGAATTGTCTCAACTGTATTATTTACAGATAGTTGTGTTGAGATGAGCCTTCGCGGAGGGCGTTGAAACGAGCGAGCAGGGCGAGGTCCTCAGGCCGGGGTCAGTTCGCGGAGGGGGACTTCGAGTTCCATCGATCCGACGGAGACGACGGCCAACTGCTTGTGGAGCATGACCCGGACAATCGTGCCGGGTCGGTCGAATCGCTGGACGTGGACTTTGTCGCCGGGTCGAAGGTTCGAGACGGTCTGGACCCAGCGGTCGAAGGCCTGCTCCTTCTCGGCGAGGCTGAGCCGCTCGCGCTCGAACTGCTTGCGGGCTTCCTCGGCGGCTTGGCGGGCGGTTTCAGCCTCGGCCCGGGCGGCCTCCGCCTGACGGCGGGAAACGAGCGTGCCGCGGATCGCACGGGCGAGTTGCTGGTGGGCCTCGGTCAGTTGACCCCGGGCGGCTTGAACCAGCTTGTCGGGCAGGCCCAACCGGGAGGCGATGTCGATGGCGTTGCTGTTGCCCGGCTCGCCGATCCGCAGGTGGTACGTCGGCTGAAGAGTCTCGACGTCGAAGTCGACGCAAGCGTTCTGGGCCCGGTGGTTTGAGTAGGCCACGGTCTTGAGCACGCCGAGGTGGGTGGTCACCAGGGATGGGCAACGCCGCTCGAGCAACTCCTGGACGATGGCTTGGCCCAGGGCGGCGCCTTCGTCCGGGTCGGTGCCGGCTCCCAGCTCGTCGATCAGGACGAGGGTGTCCCTGCGGGCACCGGCCAGGATGGTCAGCAGGCGCTTG
>JAPKGY010000500.1 GCA_026647385.1 Phycisphaerae bacterium
GCCGAGGCGATCTTCGTGATCAGCCGAAAGGGATGACCAGGCCACGGCCGGATGCATCCCAAGTTCACTGGCGAGGCTCGCTGATCCCGGTGCAGGGGTTGCCGTGGCGTCTCCTGCCACCCAGGCCCACCGGTGCATGCCGTTGTTTTGCGGCTGCACCCGATCTCCGTTTGAGTTGCGGATAGCGCGCGAGCCGGTGGTTCTCGTCTGGAGCGAGCATCGCGCTATGATGTAGCAGGACGGATACAGGATGATCGCGTGACCCCGTCACGCCCGGCATCAGAGGGCCTATCCATGAAGAACGCCGTTTTCTATCACGCGGGCTGTCCGGTTTGCGTCAGCGCCGAACGAGCCATCGCCGAGGGGCTGGACCCGAAACTCTACCAGGTGGAGGTCGTCCACCTGGGCGAGCAGAAAAACCGGCTCGTGGAGGCCGAACGCGCGGGGGTCAAATCCGTGCCGGCCCTGGTGATCGACAACCAGGTGTTCCACATCAACCACGGCGCGGACCTCAGTGCCCTGAAGTAACGCCTGATGGCCTGTCCGGTTGAGCCGTCTCGCGCAGTCGTCCGCCAGAGGGCGGGCGTCTGCTCGCGTCGCGCGCAAGGGGAGCCCGCGGCGGGGGAACGCCGTACGATCGCACACGGCTGCCCCTGACTTCCGAGGCCGTCGGTTGGCGGCGCCGGGGGCCCGGAGCCGGAAACCGACGTTAAGCGACCACCGCGTCCCCTTCGTCATTTGACATGGCTCCTTCGTCATTCGTCAGACATTCGGATTTCGTGATTCGTGATTCGTCATTCGTCCTCCACCGGTCCTGCCGTGCAAAATCAGGCGCCTTGAGTTAGGATCGTTCCCCGAGGGAGGGCCCGATGACTTCGCGTGAGAGACTGCTGACCATCCTGCGGCGCGGCGTACCCGATCGGGTGCCCGTGACGATTTACGAGCATTCCGTGCACGGCGACGGCTGGGCGAGTGCCGAGCCGAGCTATGCCCCCCTGCTCGATCTCGAACGGCAATACGGCGACAGCTTCGTTCGGGCGCCCATCGACGTGCCCGTTCTGCTGGGCGACCCCAGCGCCGTCCGAGGGCAAAACGAGACCCACGCGGACGGCGGCATGGTTCGGACCGCGGTCATCGACACGCCCAGGGGACAACTCCGCTGGATTACCCGACGCGATCCGAGCCAGATGACCTGGTGGCAGATCGAGCCGTTGATCAAGTCCGATGAGGACATCGAGCGCGTCCTGTCGATGGACAACCCGCCGAACGCCGTCAACGCGGAGCGCCTGCGCGATTTCGAACGTCAGGTGGGCGAGGACGGCCTGTTGCTGTTCAGTCTCGGTGACGCGATCGGTCACGTCGTCGGCCTGTTCGACTTCGAGGATTTCGTCCTTCGGGCCTACACCGACGACGGGCCCATCCGGGCTTTGCTCGCCAAGGCCCAGGAGCAGGTCCTGCAGGCCATCGATGCGATCGGCTCGGTGGTGAAGAACTCGATCATCCGCCTGTGGGGGCCCGAGTACTGCGGCGCCCCGCTCATGGACCCCAGGCGATTCTTCCCGCCGTACGTTCTGGAACTCGATCGGCCCGCGACCGAGCGGATCCACGCGACGGGCAATTTCAGCGTGATTCACTGCCACGGGCGACTCGATGCGATTCTCGAAATGATCCGAGACATCGGTGGCGACGCCTTGGAACCGCTCGAAACGCTTCCCATGACGACCGCCGACGTAACCCTGGCGGACATCAAACGCCGGATCGGCGACCGCATGTGCCTGATGGGCGCGGTCCAGGCACTCACCCTCGAACAGGGCTCTCCCGAGGACGTTCGGCGGGAAGTTCGGTCAGCCATCGAGGTCGGCGCACCGGGTGGAGGGTTCTGCCTGCTCCCGACATCCGCCCCGTTCTCCGTGCCGCTGCCGGAAAACGTACTGGCCAACGTCCGAGCCATGTATGAGGCGGCACACGAGTACGGGCGGTACTGACTCGGGGCTCGAGTTGCAGAGTGAAAGTGGAAAATGGAGAAGGCGACGCGGACGGGACAAAGGCAACAGGCAGGGAAAAGGGACAATGCGAACAGGCACAGAGGCACTGAGGGAGAGGAAGAATCGTACGTCCCTGTCTCTCTGCGCCCTTGAACCTCTGTGCCTTTGACCCTTCATTTTGATTCTTCATGAAAAAAGTTACGATCTACAGCGACGGCGCATGCCAAGGCAACCCCGGCCCGGGCGGTTGGGGCGCGTTGTTGATTTATGGGAAGGTCCGCAAGGAACTTTCCGGCGCCTCGCCGGCCACGACCAATAACCGCATGGAGCTGACTGCCGCCATCGAGGCCCTCAAGGCCTTGAAGGTACCCTGCGAGGTCGACTTTCACACCGATTCGCAATACGTGCAGCTCGGCATGCGCGACTGGCTGCCGAAGTGGAAGGCCGCCGGTTGGAAACGCGGCCAGAAGCCGGTCAAGAACGTCGACCTGTGGAAAGCCCTCGACGCCGCGGCCTCACGCCACCTCATCCGCTGGCATTGGGTCCGAGGCCACAGCAATCACCCCGAGAATGAACGCTGCGACGAGCTGGCCACCCGGGCGATCGACCGCCTGCGCGACCAGATCGGCCAGGACGCCATGGACCGGGCCCTTGCGGATCTTCGCGAAGACGAAGACCTCTTCTGAGGCGATCCGATCACGGACACGCGGCGCACGTGTTGCCGATCCGCCCGCGGACGGTGATGTAATCGCTGGTATTGATGAGGCCGTCGGCATTGACGTCATAGCGGCCGTTGGCGTCCGTAATCGTCTGTCCCTGCCGGCCTCGAATGGCGACGTAGTCGCTCGAGTTCACCACGCCGTCGCCGCTGGCATCACCCTGCAGGACGCGGAAACACAACTGTTGCACAACCGCCACGCCGTTCGCCTGGTCCTCGATACCGCCAAAGCCGATGACCAGCGGCTCCGCGTTATTCACTCCGGAACAGCTGAAACTCAGGGTATCATAGCTGTCATAACCGATCACGGCCGTTCCAACGGTTCCCGACGAGAGTGTGATATCGCTGGCGTCAAGTCCGTTGTGGCCGCGGATCAGCTTGTCGAACGTCACCTTGATCCACAACGATGACGCGGTTCGCGACTCCACCGCATTGCTCGTCAGCGGGATTCTGAACGCGCCTGCCGATCCATGTGTCACTTCAGAGATCGCTTGCAGAATCACCGGGGGCGCAGCGGAACACGCGTCGCCTATGCCGTCCTTATTCGCGTCCTCCTGTCCCGGGTTCCAGTCGTTCGGGCAGTTGTCGCACAGGTCGCCGACGTCGTCGCCGTCCGCGTCCTCCTGGGCCGCGTTCCAATCCTCCGGGCAGTTGTCGCATGCATCGCCGATTTCGTCCGCGTCCAGGTCCTCCTGCCCGGGGTTCCAGTCATCCGGGCAGTTATCGACAAGCGGGCACTGAAGGTTCGTGACGCCCGGATCGCCGAAGCCGTCGCCGTCCGAATCGGTACACTCGTCGCACACGTCGCCGACGCCGTCGCCGTCCGCATCCTCCTGCCCCGGATTGGCATCCCACGGGCAGTTGTCGCTCTCCGTGGGGTCGGTGCAGAAGGAGATGATTCCGTCGTTGTCCATCGACCGGTCCTGGCAGGTGTCGAGGAAGTCGTCGTGGTTGCAGT
>JAPKGY010000501.1 GCA_026647385.1 Phycisphaerae bacterium
CGAGCGCATCAAAAAGGTTTTGGAGACGATGAATTGACCAGCGCCATGCGCGCCGCAACGATGTGATTCATTCCAAAGGCCAGCGAGGCCACCGAGCCCCACCACGTCGCCGATCTCCTGGAAAGTCAAGCGACTCTGCTGTTCGCTCGGGAAGCGATGCGACAGAATCGTCGTTTCGAGATCCGTCAGCTCACCCTCGTTGCGCGACAGAACGCCGCGCAGGCGCTCCACATACAGCTCGGTGCCCAGATCGGGCATTCGAGTCGCCCGCTCGAACAGAACGTCGTGCTGCACCGGGAACAGCCGCCGATAATTGCCTTCCTGCTTGCCCCGTCGCATGATCGCCCGGGCAATCACGTTGCACGCGTACGTACTGAACTTGTAGCCGCGCCAGGGATTGTACCGATCGACCGCGCGGGTCAGAGCGTACATCGCCTCGCTGAGCATGTCGTCCTCGTCGAGCTGCCGCGAACCGAGCCGGCCGATCATCGAGAACACCAGCCCCAGGTTCAGTTCGACAATGTGCCCGCGAATCTTCTCCCAGCGTTCGCACCACACCTCGCGCTGAGCCGCCGACCGGGTGTCCTTGGCGGGACGACTCGCCTGAAACGCACACGTGTGCAACGCCACGAAAAGCTGTTGCTCATCGGGCGGGCTCCCAGGCCGGCGAGCGCCCCCAGCCGCCTCCGCCACCGCAATCGCCTCTCGGGCGGCCTTCTCCGTCCGAATCCGTCGATTCGGGGCATACCAGAGATTCCGCAGATCCACCCCCCCACTGTAAGTCGGGGTCCGCCTCGCCTTTGCCGCAACCATGATCAAACTCCCTGAAGCCTGCCAAACGCCTACATTCCTTTCACCCAGTCCTCGTTAAAGGACCATTCCAGTACTATTACATATAGCACCATTTCGATACCGATGCAAGAGGACTTTCAACGGATTCGTTCTTTTTCGGGACATTTTTATCAGCATCGCCCGAAATCAACCATAAGTCCCTTTTTACAAGCATGTTATACTTCGTGCGGCGGGCACCGGTTGTTCTGGGGTGGAAACCCGAATCCCTTCGCAATAATGAGCGATCCCGGGTCTGCATGGGCCCGGCTCTCACCCGACGCGGCGCTGAGCCTGAGCGGAGCGGAGCTAAGCGAGGCTTTACCGTCGACGCTCGGCTCGACTCTAAAGCATGTGCCTGTGGAGGGTTGCTGCCGTTGGCTGACCGGGTATGGCAAAGCTTGACTTGGCGGAAAAGAAGGGGTGGACGTGCGGAACAGCCCGTCTGGGCGTTTCGAAATCGAACAGCGAAAAGGAGGTTGCGGGTGCCTTTCGTCGAGCGCGGAAGATGGTGGCGTTCCGCCCGTATGCCACTAGTCAAACTCTGGAGAATCGCTAACAATCGACGTTACGGCCGATCGCGGCTCGGTCGGCGAACCGTGTGATAAGGAGAAAAGGAGAAATCGTCTTGCCAGCCAGCGATACCCGGATGGAATCGGACAGCATGGGCCCAATGCAGGTGCCCGGTTGGGCTTTATGGGGAGCCCAAACTCAGCGGGCGGTCGAGAACTTTCCCATCAGCGGCTACCGGTTCGATCGCCGATTCATCCGGGCGATCGGGCTGATCAAATTGGCTGCCGCTGAAGTCAATCATGCCCTCGGTCTGCTCGACGAGAAGCGTCTCGGCTGGATTTCCGCAGCCGCCCGCGAAGTGATTGACGGCAAGCTCGACGACCATTTCGTCCTGGACGTCTTCCAGACCGGCTCAGGCACCAGTACCAACATGAACGCCAACGAGGTGATCGCCAACCGCGCGATTCAGTTGGCCGGTGGAAAGGTCGGCTCCCGCGATCCGGTGCATCCCAACGATCACGTGAACATGGGGCAGTCGAGCAATGATGTGATTCCGACCGCGATCCACGTCGCGGCGGCGGAAGCCTTGCAGGTGGATCTGAGTCCGGCGTTGCGTGAACTGGCGGCGACGCTGGGGGGCAAGGCCGACCGCTTCAGGGATGTCATCAAGATCGGCCGCACGCACTTGCAGGACGCCACGCCGATTCGTCTGGGTCAGGAGATCGGCGGCTGGGCGGCCCAGGCCCGGCTCAGCGCGGATCGCGCCGCCCGAGCCGTGGCGGCGCTGCGCGAGTTGCCCATCGGCGGGACAGCGGTGGGCACGGGCATCAACACGCATCCCGAGTTCGGCCGGCGCGTCGCCGTGAAACTCTCCGAGTGGACCGGCATCACCTTTGACGAGGCGGGGGACCATTTCGAGGCCCAGTCGGCCAAGGATGGCGTTTGCGAGGCCTCGGGCCTCATCCGGACCATCGCCGTCGCGCTGACGAAGATCGCCAATGACGTCCGATGGCTCGCCTGCGGACCGCGCTGCGGGTTCGCTGAAATCAGCATTCCGGCCACCCAGCCGGGCTCCAGCATCATGCCGGGCAAGGTCAACCCGGTCATGAGCGAGATGCTCGTTCAGGTCTGCGCCCAGGTCATCGGCAACGATACCGCCGTCACCCTCGGGGGGCGGGACAGTGTTTTCCAGCTCAACGTCATGATGCCGCTGATCGCCCGCAATCTGCTCGAATCGATTCGCCTGCTGACGGCCGGCGTACGCACGTTCACGACTCGTTGCGCCGCCGGCATCGAGGCGAACGCCGACCGGTGCGCCCGGATGATCGAGCAATCCCTGGCCATGTGTACCAGCCTGGCGCCGGCCATCGGCTACGATCAGGCCGCCGCGATCGCGAAAGAAGCCTTCGCCACCGGCCGTACCGTCCGCGAGGTCGCCCTGGCCAAGAAGGTCTGCCCGCCGGAAAAGCTCAACGCACTGCTCGACCCGGCCGGCATGACCAGTCCGTCGGGAGGCGGTTGATGGAGCGGTCCGCTTCGACCGTCGGGACCCGTCGATTCCACCGCGTTATCGCCGTGGTCACGCTGGTCGTCGCAGCAGCCTGGGCGTACGGCGCACATCGGGCAGCCGACCACGTCCGCCGGACCAACTTCACCCGCATGGTGGCGGCCATGGTGACCGGAGGCGGCGCGGCTGCGGGAACACCCACCCAATCCCCGCTGCAATCCCTGCTGGGCGCGTCCCGTCAGCCGACTCGGGTTACCACGGCGCCGGCCGCCGACTCTCCGCTTCGCCGGTATTCCGGGTGGGTGGAGGGGATCGCCACCTACTGGGAGCGGACCATGTACGTCATCGCCGCCGGCCTGGGGTTGGTTGCCCTGGGCTCGCTCGTCACGCGGCAAGGCCGATTACTGCACCTGGCGGCAGCGGGGGTCATGCTGGCAGCCACCGTCGGCACGCTGGTCTGCATGTGGATGCTGATGACGCCCCGGTTCGGCGACCTGCCGGCGCTGTCCCCATGGACGTTCGTGCTCGTGGCTGTCGCCCAGTCCATCTACGCCGTGTTCCTGTTGATCTGGGCGAGCACCTCTGGGCGAAGCGGGCAGGCGTAGGGGGAGCGGGTCCGCGTTATCGCCCGGCGCCGCGCGGATGGGGCCAACCGTCGTACGTCTTGACGAAGGGCCAATTCTGCGCGGGCAATCCCTCCTTGGGCGGATTGTTCAGGGTATATCCAACCACCCGGCGGCCGTCGTCGGGCGCGCGAGGAAACACCTTGTACGGGCGGGAAGACCAGACCGGATGATCGGCGCGGACGTTC
>JAPKGY010000502.1 GCA_026647385.1 Phycisphaerae bacterium
CTTTCCTGTGTTTGGGGCAAGTTCTCCGACTTTGGCGGCTACCACCTGTGATGCCTTGGCTTCAGGCACCTTGGGTGGAATCACGAACCTGATGAGTGGATAACCCCGCCGCCTCCGAGTACAATCCGCCTCGGACCCATGGCATCCGAACCTTCTCCATGCCAGTCTTTGAAGCTCGTGGCCAAGAGTGCCGGCCAGGTGGTGGCTTCGTTTGATCTTCCGGCCGACGGCGAGGTCGTGCTCGGTTCGTCGTCGAAGGTTGCCTGCTCGGTCGGGACCGAGCGGTACCTGAGCCGCCGGCACGTGGTACTCAGGCCGGTCCCGCCGCGGCTGCACGTCGAGCGGTTGCCGACCGCGACCAACCCCGTCGTTTTCAAGGGCGTCGCCATGGAGCGGTTCCGGATGAGTCCGGGCGATTACTTCGTCATCGGCTCGACGACGTTCCACTTCGAGGGACCGCCGATCCCCGCCGGGCCGGTCATGGACTTCGCTCCCCACGAGCAGTTCACGCTGGCTGCCGATGAACTGCGGATCGCCCGCGATGCGAGCGATCGCCTGCGCCTGCTCGATCTGATGCAGCTTTCCGAGGTGCTTCGCACGCGCAGCCGGAAGGACTTCTACCTCTACGCCTGCGGCAGTCTGCGAATCGCGACCGGGGCACGGTGGGTGCAGGTACTGGCCCTCGACGAAGACGAGCCGCGCGTGCTCTGCGAGGACGTCGGTGTGGACCAGCTTACGCCCAAGCCGCAAAGCCGCTCGCTGGTGCGGGCCGCCCTGGCGGAGGCTCCCCAGCCGGTCACCTATACATGGCGTCAGGCGACGCAGGTGAACATGAATGCGACCGCTTATGAGGGCGTCGACTGGGCGGTCTGCTGTGCGATGCCCATCCCCGGCGAAAAGCCGGTCCTGTTCTACCTGGCCGGCTCGGAAGGGGGCAGGCCGGGCCGACCGATGGCGACCGGTCACCTGTCCCTGCGCGACACCGCACGGCTGGTCGGGCTCGTGGCCGACACCATAGGCCGGGCGGTCGCCGTCCAGAAGCTCGAAGACTGGCAGGCCAAGCTCGGGCACTTCTTCTCCGGCAAGCTCGTGTCCAAAATCCTCGAATCCGAGGACCCCGCCCATCTCGAACCGCGAGTCCGCGAAGCCACGATCATGTTCTTCGATATCCGCGGGTTCTCCCGCCTGACCGAGGGCAACCTGCAGCGGGCCGTCGAGCATCAGAGCGAGCTGAAGCGGGCGATGACCGCGATGACCGGCTGCATCTTCGATCACGACGGCGTGGTCATTCGCTACATGGGCGACGGCATCCTCGCGTGCTGGAACGTTCCGTACGACCTGCCCCGTCATGCCGAGCAGGCGTGCCTGGCCGCCCTGGATATGGTCGAGCTGCTGGCTGAGGTCACCAGCGGCTGGACCTGCGGCATCGGGATCGGCGTCGGCGAAGTGGTGGCCGGCTCGCTCGGCTCCGAGCAGGTCTACGCCTACGACGTGCTCGGCGCGGTGGTCAACCAGGCGTCGCGCGTCGAGGGGATTACCAAGGAAGTCGGTGTGCCGATCCTGGTCACCGGCGAGGTGGCCGGCCAACTCTCGCCCGATCGCATCCTCACCCGCCGTGTGGGACGGTTCCTGCCGGTCGGCGTGCGGACGCCCGTCGATCTCTACACGATCGATGCCGTGCCAGCCGATCCCGACGCGTTGGCTGCGATCCAAAAACGCCGCGCCGTCCACGCCGCCGCGCTGGCTGCCTTCGAGCAGGGTAACTGGGACAAGGCCTTCGACCTCCTCCACCCGATCGTCAAGGAAGACGACGCCGCCCGCTACATCTACACCCACGCACTCCGCCGCAAACCTCCGGAAGACTGGAACGGCGTCATTCTGATGACGAGCAAGTGATCGGCCCTCTGCATTGGAACCCTGCGGCCCAGGATCCATGCGATTTGTGTGCATGCTTTCCTGGAAGGCTCTTTTTGGGTTGCGGACCACAAAAAGGCGGTCCGCGTCTCCGCCTTAGAAAAAGGGCACTGTGTTGACAATGATAGCGCGATGCGTTATTATCGAGTCATGATCCGGTCCTTCAGATGCCGGGAAATCGAGAAGCTTTTTCATCGGGCTGGTTCGCGCAAGCTCCCCGCGGACATTCAGTGGATTGCCTTGCGTAAGCTCTGGATGCTCGATGCGGCGACGTGCCTGGAGGACCTTCGAGTTCCGCCGAATAATCGGCTCGAAGCGCTGAAGGGTGATCGCAAGGGGCAGCATAGTATTCGGATCAACGACCAATGGCGGATTTGTTTTTCGTGGCGGTCCGGCGACGCACATGATGTGGAGATTGTCGATTATCACTGACGGAGAGTGAGGACGAACATGAAATCGATGCGTCCTGTTCATCCCGGTGAGGTTCTTTTGGAAGAATTCCTCAAGCCGATGGCCGTCAGTCAATACCGATTGTCCAAGGCCATCGCGGTTCCTGCGCGGCGCATCAATGAGATCGTCCACGGGACGCGAGCCATCTCCGCGAACACCGCACTCAGACTCGCCAAGTACTTTGGAACTTCAGCCCTGTTCTGGCTCAACCTGCAGGCCCACTACGACCTCGAGTCTGAAAAGGACAAGAAGGGCAGGCAAATCGAAAAGGAAGTTCAGCCGCATGCACCCCTCGTATAGGTGTCCGAGCGAACGTTGAATTCAACTCGGTTTAACGCGAGCCTGCCCGGCAGCCATCGCGGCCTTGGCATCTTGCCCATGCATTCACGGCCAGGTCGCCACGGCGACTCACCCGCGGAGAGATGGGCGTGCCGGAAACCTTGGAGGGTGTGTCAGAAGCCCCGGGCTTCTCACACACCCTCTTACAGATACCCCAGATCGCGCAGGCGCTGTTTGAGCGTTTCCTCCTCGGCCTGATCGAGTGAGCGATTGATGCGCGGGGTGGCGGTGAGGTCCTGCATTTTTCGGCGATAGTCCTCGTATTCGGCCCAGCGCGGGTGTTGCGGGTCGACGACGACCGGCCTGGTTTCGGTGAGGTCAACGTCGACGTTGTCGAGGATCACGTGGCTCGGGCGGCATCGGCTCAGCAGGGTGCGGACGGCGCTGCTTCGGCCTTGCTGCTGGGCGAGCTTGCGGATTTCGCCGCGAAGCCAGTCGCTCGGCGGGTTGCCGTAGCTGACCCGGGCGGCGTAGTCCTCGAATTCGCCGTCCGGCAGCGACTCCAGCCGGTCCCAGTCGGGCTCGAAACCGTTCCAGACATACTTGCGGCCATCCGCCCGGCGGATCGCCCGGGCCATCACGTGCGGGTCGCCGTCGTTGGGGCTGTGCGACCAGTTCTCGATCCAGTATTCCTCGCCCGCGGGCTTGTTCTCGCGCACCGCAGGCAGCAGGGAGCGTCCGTCAAGTGTCGCGCCGTTCGGGCCGATGCCCGCAGCCTCGGCGATCGTCGGGAGCAGATCGACGAGTCCGACCAGATGATCGACTTGCCGCGACACCGCCCCGGGAATTCTCAACAGCAGCGGCGTGCGAATCACCGTTTCCTCGGTTGTCGCTCCGTGCATCAACCGCCAGGGCTGGGCCCAGTATTGGCTTTCCCCGTGATCCGAAAAGACCGCCATCACCGTCCGATCCCAGGCGCCGGCGGCCTTGATGCCGTCGATGAGGTTCC
>JAPKGY010000503.1 GCA_026647385.1 Phycisphaerae bacterium
GATCATGCGGCAAGGAAGGGCGATAAACCAAGGGGCAGCCATGTACCGATCAGGAAGGGGCTGTGGGCCAAAATCTCGTCTCAGTATGTAGACTCCGATTGCCTTGACGACCATATTCGGTGGATTATGAGCTCACTCCCCGTGAATCGGGTAAAGCGACTACCAGGCGCCGAGATTGCTACACTCGACTTGTATGTGTATATGCCACAGACAGATGGCGGTGCATCGATTCCTGTGGATGCGGTTCGTTTCGCTGCCGAAATAGGGGCTCGTATCGACGTGCATGCGTGTTACTGGCCGGAAGAAAAGGACGAGGATACCGGACCATAACGCAGTACGACAAGAACGACCGGGCGATCGCGACGGTGCGGCACGAGCGGAAATACGGCGCGAGCGGCACGGACGTCGAGAGCAATCCGGCTGACTACGTCCGGACGTTCACGTACACGTGGTATTCGGTGGACGGGAAGGTGCTCGCGACGGCGGACTACGGGACGAACGCGTCGGGCGATACGTACACGTATACGAGCGGGCCCGGGCCGTTGGATACGAGCACCGGGGAGCCGGCGGGCGCTTACTGGACGAGCGACCCGGCCACGACGGACGGCGACGGGAACGTGACGGCCTGCAACGTCGAGTCGCTGGGCGCGGCGGTCCATGTATCCTGTTACGGCTACGACGGCGGGGGCAGGCAGAACCGGGTCTGGCATCCGGACGGGACGGTGACGGCCTACGAGTTCGACGGGTTCGGCAGACAGGTATTGGTGACTGAGAACGCGGCGGCGACGGCGGCCAAGGATCGCCAAATCACAGCCTACTTCCACGAATGCGCGGACGTGGGGGAGGGCCAGAGCTGCGCGGGCAGCCGGCTGCTGAAGATGGCGGCGGTGTTGCCCGGGCACAGTGGCGGGGCGGGCGTGACGGCCTGGTCCCAGATCGACTGGTCGGCGACCGACGGCAGTCTGCAAGTGACGCAGTTCGGCTACGGCGCGGAGGTGGTGGACAAGAACGCCGCCACGATCAGCGCCCACAACCGGCCGGTGGAATATCGAAACGACCTTCCAGGAGATGCGCGATCATCTGGGGCTGGAAACAATCCGTGGCCGCACCGAGAACACGGTCTTGCGCGCTGCGCCATGCCGGTTCGGATTGTACTCTGTGGTCGCGCTGCCGTACGCCGCGCCTCCCGCTTGACAGGCCGGTGCTCCCGCGATCTTCTGGCCCGGCAAGACCGACCGCACCTTCTCCGACGCGATTGCCACCGTGCGACGCCGGCTCTGGATGGATTGGGTTTTTGCACCCCCCAGCATCACGAGGCCTTTTCAAAACTATCCCGGCCCATAAGGGCCGTGCTGCTATACGTTCTTGCCCCCGCCGCATAGCGGCGGGAATAAGGGCAAAAGTCGAGCCTAGGCGAATCCGCCGCTCAATCCGCGCACTTCACTCTCTCGACGACGCACGTAACGCCTCGATCAGCGGCAAACCGCCACGAGCGGCGATGAAATGCTGCAGTCCTTTCCCTGGCGGATCTATCGGCGTCGCGGGTACTTGGTTTGCGTCTTCCATGCCGGCCGGGAGCGGTAGACGTCGTAGGCGACCCATCCGGCGCAGATCGCGCCGAAGCCGAAGCTCATCAGTCCGACGAGCAGGAGCATGCCGCTCATGCTCTGTGCAGCCGCTTTGCGCTGTGCGAGAGGATCGACCGGACCACTACCCGTGTTCGCGGGCGCGGTGGCAGGCCCCGCCGGTGCCGAGGCCGCCGGGGCCGAAGCGGTCGAGCCGTCCTCGGACGTGATGGCCGACCCGCCCGACTCGAGAATGACATTGCTCAGCACGATCAGCCCGATGCCGACCGCAAAAAACGCCGCGGACATTCCCGTTACCTTCCAGCGGCCCGTGTGTTTCGCGTGTTTGTGTTTCATGATTCGAGATCGATGACCATGGCCACTTCGTCGCAGTTCGTTTGCATCGGACACTGAATGCAGTCCGTCCAGACCTTGTGCGGCAACGACTCCTTCGCCACCACGCGGAAGCCGAGTTTCTCGAAGAAGCGGGGCTCGCGGGTCAGTGCGAAGACGCGCGTCAGCCTGAGCCGACGGGCTTCGTCGATCGCCGCCTGAACCAGCTTGCTGCCCAAGCCTCGTCCTCGCAACGCGTCGTCGACCGCCAAGCTCTTGATCTCCGCCAGGTCCCGCCAGACCAGCTCCAGGGCCGCGCACGCGACCACCTTCTCCCGGTTGTCGTGGTTCTCGACAGCCACCAGAAAGTCCCGCAAGTGTTCGTACAGATTCGTGTGCGAACGGAACAGCATCCGATTGTACTCGGCGTGATAGTTGATCAGCCGATGGATCTCAGGAACGTCAGCCATCGTGGCGGGACGGATCAAGGCCGGAACTCCGCGGACGGACGATGCCCGACGAAGTCGAGTCGCCGCCGGGCACATCGCTGCGCCAATTCTACGTAAGACCGACGAAAGAAGAAAGCAAGGAGTCGCGGGCTTCAGGCCGCCGTGGCGGCTCACCGTGGCGACCCGCGCGGCCCCTCGGATGGGGCAGCCCGTGCTTTCCCTTTTGTGTGTCCATTCTGTGCATCCGCTGCCCGGGGACAGCCACGTAACCTTGACGGGAGCAAGCTCGATGCGGACGATGGCGGAGGTCGGCCCAGGTGAGTCGTCCATTGGCCCGAGGAAAGCCCATGGCCCGGTACGATCTGGCGGACGAGTACTTCAACCGCTCCTATGAGACGGTGGCCGGCACGCCGCGCGAGGAAATACCGGTGGTCTACGCCGTCTTCTGCCGTCAGCCGGGCATGATGGCGGGCGTCAAGGACGTGGCCGACTTCCTCCATGGCCGATGCGCCGGGCCTCTGACCGTACGAGCCCTGCCCGACGGCGAACGGTTCGAGCCCCTGCGGATCGTCATGACTCTCGAAGGGCCTTTCGGACAACTGGTGACGACGGAGACGACGTACCTCGGCCTGCTGTCACTGTCCGCTGCCGCAGCCAACATCGCGGACATCGTCGAGGCTGCCGGCGATGCATCGGTCATCGACATGAGCGCCCGGCACTACCCGCCCGAACTCGTCGAAGCCATCGCCCTGGCTGCCGCCATCGGCGGAGCCGCGGGCACCAGCACTCCCTCAGGCCATTCCGTGGTTCACGAACGGTTCGGCACCGGGGACGGGCGGATCCAGGTCGGGCGCCAACCGCCCCGGTACTTCAACCTGTACGGAACGATCCCCCACGCCCTCAACGCGGTCTACCAGGGCAGCAGCATCGAAAGCGCCGCCGCCTATCTCGAGAAACACCCGGAAGTCCCGCTGACCGTCCTGCTGGATTTCGAGGGTCGCGAACGCGAGATATGCGCCGAGGCTGTTCGCCGCTTCGGCTATCAACTGTCGGCCGTCCGTATCGACACGCCTGCGAACCGGATCATCCAGGGCGGGCACAGTAATGTCACCCGCTCCCTCGAAATGCGCGTGCTCTCCCAGGCCCGCGACCGGACGGCCGCCATGGATGCCCTGACTCGCTACGGAGCCGGGCCCGGCGTAACCATCGAAGCCGCCTACGCGATCCGCGATCTGCTCGACTCCATGGGCGCCAAGTCCACCCGCATCGTGCTGAGCAGCGGATTCGATCTCGACAAAATCC
>JAPKGY010000504.1 GCA_026647385.1 Phycisphaerae bacterium
CAGTCATAGATTCCCGCTAAAAACATGCGGGAATGACAGACTTTGAGGCTCTCAAGGCGAATCTGCAACAGCTTGCCATCCGGGAGGAATTTTCTTCGGGGTGCTGCGTGAAGCCGCCCAATCGCGCGACGAGCGCGTCCGCCTGAACGCCTTGGAAATGATCCGCCGCTGCCGCGCTTATCGCGCGTGCTACCTTCTCGAGAGCGCGTTCCACGATTCCTCGTCTCGCATCCGGGAAGCCGCGGGCGATACGCTCCACTTCCTGGCGGAGGAGATCCTGCGCAGTGCGCCGCCGGCGCCCGATCCGGTGTCGTTGGGGGCGTTGAGTCGCGACGAGCTTCTTGCCCGGTCAGCCGCCCTCGATGCCTACATCGAGGACCGCCGCCAGTTTGTCGCCGCCATCGAAGCCGGCCTGAACCTCTTCGAGGTGCACCGCCAGAGCCGGATCGTCGAGGTCGCCATGTGGTTTGTGGACGACCTGGGGTCGAAGTTCTGGCCGGTGGTGAGCACGCCCAATGCCCGCGTCGGCCGGGCGGTCCTGCGCGTCTTCCAGCAGGGGCTCACGCCGCGATTGGTTCCGTTCGCGATGGCCGCCCTGAATTACGGGCAGTTTCGGCCTTACGTCGCACCGGCCCTGGGCCAGTGCGATGATCCGGAGGTTCTGGCAGAGTGGGTGCGGCAGTCGTGGCGGTTGCTCCAGCCCAAGGCCGCCCGGGCGATGACTTCGATCAAGCAACTGGCCTGCGTCGAGCGCCGGGCAGCCGGGTTGCTCCACCTGCCGGACGACGCCCAACGCCATCTGGGGCGGTGGCTCCTGGCGACCGGTCTGCCCTCCGAATGCAAGGCGGACGTTTTGTCGGAGGTTCTGCGCCGGGCGGAACGTCCCGCCCAGCGCTCCACCGTGGCGGCGGCCGTCGAATGGAGCGACGACCTGTCGATCCCATTGCTCCGCGATCTGGCCTCCGGCCCCGATCCGGAGTTCGCCCGCATCGCCCGGTACGAATTGGCCCGCCGAAGACCGACGGACTATCCGATCTTCGATGTTCTCGTGCGGGCGACGTCGCTCGCGCCGGGCGAGCAGTCGCCGGTCGCGCCGGGCGCCCTCTTCGATCGCTACTGGACGACGTTCGACCAACTGAGCGAGGCCGACCGGCTCAGGGTCGGCCGCGATGTGATCGCCCGGATGCCGACCTTCCCGCTGCTGCTGGCCAAAAAGCTCGCCGACGCGGACCCGCCCGCCCGCCTGCGCGCCCTGAATATGATCCGCGTCCTGAATTATGCCGAGCCGTTCGTGCCCCAATTGCACCAGATGGCGCACGACCCGGATAGCGAAATCCGCAGCGCGGTCATGACCGTGCTCGCTCAGGTGCCCGGCGGCACGACCCGACGCATCCTGCACGCCGCGCTCAGCGATCGGGACGCCCGGGTCCGCGCGAACGCGGTCGAAGCCGTCGATCAGGCCGGCGACGAGGATATCGTGGACGTGCTTCTGCCGCTGCTCGGATCGCCCGACAACCGCGTCCGGGCCAACGCCGTCAATGCACTGCTCAAGCAGGGCATCAGGCCGGCCGCCGAGAATCTCCTCAAGATGCTCGATGATCCCGATCGCGCCCAGCGCATCAGCGCCCTGTGGATCGTTGAACGGATGGATCTCTTCGCGCTGGCGGCCAAGACCGCCCGGATCGCCGCCTGCGACGACGATCCACAAGTGCGGCTCCGCGCCCAGAAGATCGTCGATCGGATGCGCCGCGAGTTCGCCGCCTCCGTCCGAAGCGCAGGGGTCGAGTCGGCGCCGCCCGCGGAGGTGATCGCACCATGACCACCTGGATCCTCGCACAGCAGACCATGGAGGAGAAGATCGCGATCCTCCGTCAGATGGGTTCGCGTTTCGAGGATCCCGATCCCCATCTCTGGTGGAAGATTCCGAGTGTCCTGTGTCTGTTCGTGGCCGCCATCCTGCTGGTCTGGATGCTCTACACCGTGCAGCGTCGGCGCCAGGAGCGGGAAGTCGCGCCGCAGCCCCGACGGCTGTTTCTCCGGGCGATGCGCGAGATCGGCCTGTCGGCCTCCGACGTGTGGCACCTGTGGCGTCTGGCCGGCCGAACCCGGATTCATCATCCCACCGCCATGCTGATTTCAGCCCGCTATTTCGACCAGGTCGTGGCTCAGGACTGCTGCGACCAGAAAGGCCAGCTCGTCCACGCGGCGCGCCGCCGACGCCTCATGGCCATAAGGCCCGCCATCTTCGGTCCCGAAGCCCCCGCCCCCTGACCCGGACGACTCCGGCGCGCCCGCCGACGCATTCCCGCGTTGGCCGGCCTTGCTGTCCTGGCCCCGTGTGCCGTGTGGTGAGCTTTCTCCCCGCAGGAAGCTCGCCCCGGGAGGGGATGGGACCGCGAACAGCCGCCAGAAAAAACGAAAGGCGCGGAAAGGCAGGTCAACCGAACACGGTTCGTCGGGCGGCATTGGTGATGGCCGCCACCGCGGGGTGCGTAATCCGGCGTTCCACGCTGATCGCATGGAACTGGGCCGAACAACCATCCACTTCGCCGATCTTCTGGACGCCATAGGCCCGGGCGATGTCCTTCTCGATCACGCTGTGACCGGCGAAAAACCCCCACCCGTGCTGACCGCACGCACTGAGTAACGCAATGTCCTCGAAATGTGCGATGACCTGCGGGCGGACCTTGACTCGATCGAACCATTGCTCCATCGCGGTGCGAAGGGCGCTGCCGGGTGCCGGCAGCAACGCGGGCGCCCCCTCGAGGGATTTGGGAAAACCCCTGCGGAGAACCCGGGCGAGCTTCGGGACCGCGAAGAGACAGACACGGCATTGGCCGAGGAGATGGCTGAACGCTCGGACGCGAATCTCCGGAGGCGGGGGTGCATCCGAAATGACGACGTCCAGATCGTGGACCGCCAGCGGCGGCAATAACTGGATCGGTGTGCCCTGGACGCATCGGACTCGCACGGGATCGGACAAGCGCAGCACGGGTTCGATAAGCCGATAGACGACCAGTTTCGGCAGCACGTCGTTGACGCCGATACCAACCTCCAGGGAGGTGGCCTCCGATCTTCCTCGAAGAACGTCGACGAACTCCCGGCCGAGCGTGAAGATCTCGTCCGCATAGCGGTATGCGAGCCGACCCGGCTCCGTGAGCACGAGTCGGCGCCCGGTCCGGTCGAAGAGTTTCTCCCCCAATGCGTTCTCGAGTTCCTGCATCTGGGCCGAGATCGTCGACGGCGACAGCAGCAGTTCCTTGCAGGCCGCCGTGATGGAACCCGCGCGGGCCACGCGCCAGAAGTAATACAAGTGATGATAATTCAACCAGTCCACGGTGGCATTGTATTCGGTAAATCAAAACAATCAACGTATGATTTCGTCACGACCCTCTGAGACTCGTCGCCTCGCCGGGAGGCCGGGGCGTCGACGAAGGTCTGCCGCATGCGTGCCGTCCGCCCGCGGCGTCCAGCGATGCTCCCGGCGGACCGGGCTCCGCGCGAGAATTCGTAATAATCGAAGTACATATTCGATATTTCGTATATTGCTAATAATGGGCACGCCCGTATCATCCAGTGGTATTCTAACAAAAAGGTTAGGATCTCGTGCACCGGCGGCGATTGAATGTGCTGGTAATCGTCCAGCGCC
>JAPKGY010000505.1 GCA_026647385.1 Phycisphaerae bacterium
CCCGCGCCGACGGCGGTTGCCGCAAAAGCCCCAGCGGAGGAAAAAGCCCAGGTTCCGCCGCCCCAGCCCCAGGTCCCGGCTGAGCCGCGCCGCAACGCTGCACCCGTTCTTCGTATCCTCGAAATACGAATTCATGGTGGTTGACACGCTGTATACCGGCCTGTTCACCTTCGACAAGCACATGAAGTGGCGGCCTAACGAGGAGACCGTGGAAAAGTACGAGGAATCTCCCGATCACACGGTATTCACCGTCCGGATGAAGCCCGGATTCACCTGGCACGACGGGGTGCCGCTCACCGCCCACGACGTGGTCTACTCCTGGCAGCAGATCCTCGATCCCCAAGTGCCATGCCAGACGCAGAAACCGAGCACGGAACCGATCAAGGAGTGCGTCGCCCTGGATGACCTGACCGTCCGGTTCGTTCAGCCGGAGGCGCTGGCGACGTCCCGCTGGAATCTCTCGTTCCCGATCATCCCCAGGCACGTATTCGAGAAGGACAAGACCAACCACCCCGACTTGAAGACCGGGGATTACTACAACCAGCAGGCACGCCAGCCCGTGGGCAGCGGCCCGTTCCGGCTGGTCGAGTGGAAGGCGAACGACAAGATCGTCGTCGAACGGTGGGAGGACTACAAGGGCAAAAAGCCGTATTTCAAACGCATCGTCTTCCGCATCATCCCGGACCGGAACGTCGCCCTCCTGTCGTTCGAGAAACAGGACGTCGACTGCATCGACCGCTTGTCCCCGCAGCAGTTCGCCGTGGAGACGAATTCCGAGTCGTTCCGGAGAGTCGGATGCAAGGCCTGGGGAACGCAGTGGCAACTCGCGTACATCGGGTACAACATGGACGGCAGCAACCCGTTTTTCGCCGATCGGCGCGTGCGCCACGCGATGACCCACGCGCTGAACCTGCCGCTCATCCTGGAAAAGATCTGGTACAACCTCGCCCCCCAGTGTATGGGCGAGTTCCACCCGGATTCCTGGATGTACCCGCCGGATATCAAGCCGCTGAAGTACGATCCAGCCCGGTCGGCGACGCTGCTGGACGAGGCCGGCTGGAAAGTCGATCCGAAGGACGGGTGGAGGTACAAGGAGGTCAATGGCCGGCGAGTGCGGTTCGAGTTCACCCTGACGACGGCGCAGGGGTCGGTGACCGCGCCAATGGTGGCGGCGATCTTCCAGCAGGACCTCAAGCGGCTGGGCGTGGAGATGAAGACGCGGGTCCTGGAATGGGCCACCTTCATGGAGAAGATCCAGAACCACGAGTTTCAGGCGGAAACCGCCGCCTGGGGAACGGGCACCGACCCGGATACGCTCTGGAACCTGTGGGTGACCGACCAATACAAGACCGGACGGAACTACGGCGGGTACTCGAACCCGCGGGTCGATGAACTCTTTGCCCTGGGACGCAAGGAATTCGATTTCGAGAAGCGAAGGAAAATCTACCAGGAGATCGGCCGCATTCTGTACGAGGATCAGCCGTACACCTGGTTGTGGAACGAGCCGATCCTCGCCGCGTTCAACAAACGCATCCGAGGCGTGCAGTTCAGCCCGCGCGGGATCTACAACTTCAATCCCAGCTTCTACGATTGGTGGGTGCCCGCCGGCACGAAACCCGTGGCGACGACTTTGCCGTGAAGGCCGGATCGCGTATGGTGGGCGGTCGATGCTGAATTACCTGATCAGACGTGTTCTGGTGGCTGTCCCGACGCTTTTCGGGATCACGGTGGTGACGTTCGTCATCATCAATCTGGCCCCGGGCGACCCGGCGCGATTCCAGGCCCAGTCGATCATGGACCCGAGAGTGTCGGTCAAGGTGTACGAGGAACTGCGCAAGTACTACGAGCTGGATAAGCCGATCCACGTGCGGTTCGCCAAGTGGGTGGGGCGCCTGGCAGTGCTGGATTTCGGCGAGTCGATGTCGACCGACCGCCTGCCGGTGACGCAGAAGATCAAGGAGCGGCTCTGGCCGACCATGTCGCTGGCGATCCTGTCGATGGTTCTGAGCCTGGTCCTGGCGATTCCGATCGGCATCTACGCAGCCGCCCGTCAGAACCAACTCTTCGACACCATCTCCGGAACCCTTCTCTACGCGCTCTATTCGGTTCCGAGCTACGTGATGGCGGTCCCGCTGATTCTCTTCGTCGGCATTAGGTGGAACTTGCTGCCGTTCCAGGGGATGACCTCCGACGGATACGAGTCCATGAGCGGGGGCGAAAAGGCGGTCGACCTGGTCAAGCACTATGTCCTGATCACGTTCTGCTTCAGCTACGGGGCGTGGGCCTACTACTCGCGATTCGTCCGACAGAATATGCTGGAGGTGCTCCGGCAGGATTACATCCGGACGGCCCGGGCCAAGGGCCTCACCGAGCTGTCGGTCATCGGCCGACATGCGTTCCGGAACACCCTGATTCCGGTGCTGACGCTCCTCGGGCTGCTCCTGCCCGACATCATCGGCGGTTCGGTGATTCTCGAGGTCATGTTCAATTGGCCCGGCTTGGGAAGGCTGTTCTTCGACAGCATGCTGTCGCGGGACTATCCGACGATCATGGCCCTGTCGTTCATCACCGCGGTGCTGGTGCTGTTGGGGACGCTGCTGGCCGACCTGAGCTACGCTTTGGCTGACCCGAGGGTTTCGTATGAGTGAGCGGGTGGACAAGGCCGAGGGGTCCGGGCGTTCCGAGGCGTTCTCCCGCCTGGTCTGGCGGCGGATGCGCCGGAACCGGCGGGGCATGCTGGGCCTCGCCTTTGTGGTGCTCATGCTGGCCGTGGCGTTCCTGAGCCCGCTGATCGCCTCGGGCCAGCCAATCGTCTGCCGATACCAGGGGAAGTGGTACTTTCCAGCCGTCGTGGAGCTGTTTCAATCGCGAAACACAAGCCACCACTGGATCAATAAGAGCCAGCCCTTCAATCTCCCCCAGTTCGACGCCAAAAAAAGCCTCGACCCCAACGAGTTCGCGCTGTGGCCTCTGATTCCATACCATGAGAACGAGCAGACCCTGAATTTCCTGGCCCCGCCATCAGCCGAGCATTGGTTGGGGACGGACGAACTCGGACGAGACGTTGCCGCCCGAATGGTCCACGGCACCTCGGTGTCGGTGCAGGTCGGCTTTGTTTCGATGGGCATCGCCACGTTGATCGGGATCGTGGTCGGGGGGTTGGCCGGCTATTGGGGCGGATGGCTCGATATTGCGATCAGCCGGATCATCGAAGTGTTCATCTGCTTCCCGGTGTTTTTCCTGATTCTGGCGATCATGGTCTGGCTCGAGCCGAGCATCACCAACGTGATGGTGGTGATCGGGTTGACGCGGTGGACGTCGATCGCGCGCTACGTCCGGGGCGAGTTCATCCGGATCAAGGGCCAGGACTACGTGACGGCCGTCCAGGCGCTCGGTTTCGGGCATGGCCGGATCATGTTCCGGCATATCCTTCCGAACTCCCTCGCTCCGGTGCTGGTGAGCGTGACCTTCGGGATCGCCAGCGCGATTCTGGTCGAGGCCGGCTTGAGCTGGCTGGGGTTCGGCGTGCAGCCGCCGGCGCCGTCCTGGGGCAACATCCTGCGGACGGCCTACGACTCGCTCCGCGTGGCCCCGCACCTGGTCTACCCCCCCTGTGTGGCGATTTTCCTGGCGGTCTTGGCGTATA
>JAPKGY010000506.1 GCA_026647385.1 Phycisphaerae bacterium
CCGCCTACATGGCGCCCGAGCAAGCCTCCGGCGACCCGATTGACGGACGCGCCGATATTTACGCGCTGGGCGTCATCCTCTACGAAATGGTCGCCGGCATCGACCTGAACGATGAACTGCGCGTTGGGCAAGGCCTTGATGACCTTCGCCTCGAACTGAATACTCTCCGCTTGTGCCACGACTGTCCCTCGATAGAACGCCAGCGTCGATCGGCCGGCAAACGGGCTCGACCAACGCTGATTCCGTCATTATCGGCTTTTTGCCCGCCGAATGCAAATCCCGATGCGCCAAGGTGTCGGACTTGCGGTATCCTGTTGGGATGAACAAGCCGCCAAGCCGCCGAGAGCCCGATTCGCCCGGCCACTTGACCGCCCGCGAGGCCGCCCGCGGTGTGCTGGCCGGCCTGCGGCCGGGCGGGGCTGACGCACGGGATTGCCTCGATGACCTGCTCGAAACCCGGGACCTGCCGGCTCACGAACGCGGGCTCGCATACGAACTGGTCATGGGGGTCCTGCGACACCGGCTGACCCTTCGACACGTGCTCGGCGTGATCTCGGGGCGGGAGTGGAAGAACGTCCAGCGCGGCTTGCAGCCGGTGCTGCTGCTCGGAGCGTATCAGCTGCTCTACCTCGACGGGATCCCCCCCTTCGCCGCGGTCAACGAATCGGTCGAGCAGGCCAAAAAGCTGGGCTGTCCGGCGGCTGGGCGATTCGTGAACGCCCTGCTCCGAGGCCTGGATCGCCGAATCGAGCACCGCCGGATCGAGCCGGACCGGTGCGATCCCACGCGGGCGATTCCGGTGGAACCAGCCACTTGCTGCCAACTGCGCGATCCGGTGCTGCCGAGCCCCTCGGAACAGCCGATCGATCATCTCGCCCTCTCGACGTCGCATCCGATCTGGCTGGTGACGCGCTGGGTCAAGGTGTTCGGCTGGGAGCGGGCGCGGGAAATCTGCACGTCGGGCATGAGCCGCCCCCCGACCCTTCTGCGTCCGAATCGATTGCGAACGGACGTCGAGCGGCTGCACGCTGCTCTCGAGGCGGAAGGCATCGATTGCGTGGCGGACGCGAGCGACGGCGTGATTGTTCTGCCGCGGGCGGTCCAGGTTGCGCGAACGCGGGCGTTCGAGGCCGGTCTGTTCCAGGTCCAGGACCGGACCGCGATGGGCGTCGCACGGGCCATGCAGCCGAGCCCGGGGGCCACGATCGTGGATCTGTGCGCCGGGCCGGGAACGAAGACCACGCAACTCGCCGAGATGATGGCCGACCGGGGGACGATTCTGGCCGGCGATAAGGACGATGGGCGACTCGCGCTGGTTCGCGACGGCTGCCAGCGGTTGGGCGTCACGTGCGTGCGCACGGTTTTGCCCTCGGAGCGCGAAGTGGTGTTCGGGGGCCTGGCCCGGCTCGACTGGATTCTGGTCGATGCGCCGTGCAGCAACACCGGCGTGCTCGCCCGCCGGCCCGAGGCGAGGTATCGGCTCAACGAGCGGGCGCTGGCCTCCCTGGATAACCTCCAAAAGGAGTTGCTGACGCAAGCGGTGCGCTATGCCCGCCCGGAAACCCGCCTGGCGTATTCGACGTGCAGCCTGGAGGTCGAGGAAAACGAAGAGATCGTGGCGTGGTTCGCCCGCGAGCATCCGGAGTGGCGGCCGATCGGGAGCTGTCGGTCTTTTCCGTCCGCGGACCCGGTGAAATGGCGCGACGGGGGCTTCTGGGCGACCTGGGAACGCGGTTGAGGCCCCCCCGAACGCGACCGGGGACCGATTTTGCCGCCGGCGGTAATGGACTGGCGACCCGGAGCATCCGATGAATAACTCAAACCGACCGAGCGCACCCGCGGAAGCGCCGTGACCCTAAAGAGCCGCGGGCTTCAGCGCTCGTTGATAGCGGTCGAGACACACATGATTCCGACGGAATTCGGACTGCTGCCCACTCTGATCGTCCTGTTAGCCGGGGGAGGCCTGTTCCTGCGCATCGTGGGCAAGGAAAAACATCGTCGAGAGAAATGGCTTCAGTTCCGCCTCGAGAACAAGATCAAGGAGCTGAAGGAAAAGCAACAGCAGGCCAAGGAGGAGGAAGACCGGATCATCACCGTTCGCTGACGCGCCACCCGTGCAGGCGTATTGTCCCCGTCTCCCCCGCTTCACGTCGATCCGCCCGCGTATCCCGGAAAAGGCATCGGGCCCGTTTTTTTTGAGTGCCCTTAGACCAGACACTTTTTTCAAAAAAGGGCTTGACATGAATTGTGTCTCGCGGTAGTCTATGGCCGGTACGACATTTCACGTCAGCCGTGACAACGGCTGATCGAGACGGGGGTATGTGACCACTCGGAAGACCATCAGCAAATCAATACGTTTCGAGGTTCTCAAGCGGGATTCGTTCGCGTGCCAGTATTGCGGGCGAAAGGCCCCGGACGTTCTTCTGGAGGTCGACCACATTCAGCCGGTCTCCAAGGGAGGGACGAACGATCTCCTGAACCTCATCACCGCGTGCGCGGACTGCAACGAGGGCAAATCCGACCGCGTGCTTTCCGACTCGACCGTCCTGGACAGGCAGCGTCGCCAGTTGAAGGAACTGCAGGACCGCCGGGAACAAATCGAGCTGATGTTCCGGTGGCAGAAGGGCCTGCTTGAACTGGACGACCAGGTTGCCCGCGAGTTGACGGATTTCTGGTTGGAGAACGTACCCGGCACCGCGCTCGATGGAGAACGGGTTCGGCGACTGAAATGCCTCAAACAGCGGTTCGGGCTCGAGGAGGTGATCGCCGCCATCAGGATTGCCGCGGACCAATACGTTCAATTTGAGAACGGCGAACCGACCCGGGAATCGGTCGACTTGGCATGGACCAAGCTCGGCGGGATCTGCGCGGTCCGGCGGGAGCAGACGGAATGGCCGCACATGCGGAGGCTGCGGTATATCCGGGGCATCTTGCGGAACCGCCTGAGCTATATCGACGAACGGCGTGCCTTGCGGCTTCTGGATGAGGCCTACCGTGCCGACGTCGATCTCGACAGCCTGGAGGACCATGCCAAGGAGGTCCGCTCGTGGACCGAGTGGCGAACCGGCATCGAGGAGTTCATTCAGAGCCAAAGACCGCGACAACTTCAGCGGAATCGACGTTGACTTGTCGCAAGTGGATGCGTACATTGAAGTTGGAGGCCGGCCCATGGAGGCTTGACCGGCGAGCCGCACTTTCTTCATCAGGAGCACGGACGTGGCAGATTCTCCATTTCGTAACCGGCCGATCCGTCAATTGTCGCTGGTGGTCACCATTTGCGGGGCCATGGCGGGGCTCATCCTGGTGGCTGCGGGCATTTACTGCCTGGCTTCAGGTGAAACCGCGACGGCCGCGACCCTGTTCGTAGCCGGCCTCATGCTGCTGACGGTTTCCCTGTTCCTCTACGCCATCCTCGAGGTCGCCCTGCAGGTCGATCACAACATCGACCGAATCCGCCAGTCCGCCGACGGCACCGTCGACGCCCTGAAACGCATGGAGCCCATGCTCAAGACCATCTCGACCAACAGCCAGATCTCCGACGGCGCCCGTTCCATCGCCAACCGTGAAGTCGAACGCGCCCATTTGCGCGGATAGTTCTTTTCGGCGGGTGCAGGCTCGCCGGGACGCTGTTCGCCGGGATTGA
>JAPKGY010000507.1 GCA_026647385.1 Phycisphaerae bacterium
CTCCGGACTCCTGACTTCTGACTCCTGCCCACCGCCGGCATCCATAATCTCCTTGGGCTCTGTGACTTAGGCGCGAAAAGCGGAGAAAAATGAACGAGGTATTGGCGCATCGGGGTAGGTTTGAAGTATAATAAAGGGGAGCACGGTGGGCTCTGTCGCGGAGCCATACGCAAGCAGGTGGACATTGCGGGCTCGTCCTCCGGTATCGTCCGCGCTGTCCGGAGCCGGTCGGGACGGTCATTTCTTTAGCCCTGGCGTGGCGGGGTGAACGGGATCCGCTTGTCGTTCGAACGATTGGAAGGGATGCACCTATTCTCTTGGTGTGGAGGACCGACGAAATGAGGCGAACCATTCTGGGGATTGGCATCGTGCTGGTTATGGGTACCCATTCCTGGGCGAACAGTTGGTGTGACGGCTTCTACGAGATCGGCATCGTACCCGTCTTTTGCGACGACTTTGACAAGTATTGCACGAATCCCGATCCAACGATCGGGCAGTGCCCGCGGGACGGTACGTCCGTCGCCAATGAGGGTGCAGCGAGGAGAGCCTGGCCGAGATCGTCGGTCAATTACCGTCTGGCTCCCAACGAAGACGGCACGCTCCAGGGTTGCGGAGCCCAGATGGACCTCGAAAGCAATCAGTCGCTTCTGACCTCGGCGCCCTACGGCGGCCGCGTGAACAACATGGGCGACGAAAACGGCGACCTGGGCCAGTCGACGGTGTCGCTGGTCCCCGGCATCAAGGATAAATTCGGCGACCCGTACTCCCGGATTTACGGTACGGACGAACATCCGCTGATTTTGTCGTTCTGGATGTCCAGCGGCCAGCGCAGTGCAGCCGGCCTGCACTTGAGCAACGGCTTCGTCGAACTGGCCCTCGAAGTGGCACCGGAAAAGAAGGCGAACTACCTCGATCGGGAGGTGGCGCCGACCGACTACATCATGGTGGGTGCTCCCGAGATCGAAGGCTGCAACAGTTGCTACGCGTTGTGCCAGCAACTGTTTGGCGTCGATATCGGCGCTCCCCACACCGCCTGGCCTTCCATTTGCCAATCGTACAACGCTCGCAGGCCCGGCTCGCTCTGCCCGGATCCCGGTAATCCGAACGGGCCGCCGGTTCCGTGCGGGCCGCCCTATTGCCCGGAAGTGCCGGCTGACAAGATCCACACCACCATCGCGATCGGGACCCTGGCGATGCTCGACCCCAACCCGTGCCACTGTGAACTGCCGCCCAAGCCCCCGACCTGCCCGGGCAAGCCGCCGTTCCCCGATTACGTGAACCACACGACGATGAACCATCACCTGGCGTTTTTCGACGGATGGAAGTGGCGTAGCCTCAGCGAAGGTCAATACGGCGAGGGGGCCGTCGGCAGCGGCGACTTTCGCATCGGCAAGAAATATGATTACGTGAGACTGATCATTCGGACCTCGACGGTTCGGATCGAGCACACCAGTCGGGACTGGCTGCCCGGGCCGGACCCCTGTGCTCCGGAAGTGGGTGGCCAGTGGCAGGACTTTGTGTCCAGTTGGGCCGACAACATTCCGCGCAAGTACCTGGGCGAGTTCAACGTGATCCGGCTGGGCAACTCTCCGAGCTGTACGCTGTGCAACAGCACCGATACCGACGAAAGGTGCCCGCAGTTGGGTGGGGCCTACGACTGCAAGCTCTGGGCCGGTACGCGATGCCACAACATGGGCGGCGAGAACTGCGGCGGCGGATATGTGGACGACGGTTCCAACTACGTCTCGTTCGACGGCCTGATCGTGCAGGACGGGACGCCGAGCCCCGGCTACGGCGCCTGCTGTGGGCCGGATGCCGTTTGCTCGGAGGGGACCGAACAGGCCTGTCAGTTGCTGGGCGGGCGATTCCAGGGCGATGGCACCGTCTGCCAGGGAAGGCTTTGCTGTCCGTATCCGTTCGCGGACGACGACCTCGACGGCGACGTCGATCAGGACGACTTCGGTGCGTGGCAGCTCTGCTATACCGGGCAGGACGGGGGCGTACCGCCTGGCTGCGAGTGCTTCAACCGGAACAACCGGAACGAGACCGGCGCCGACGATACTCAGGCCGACGTCGACATCCGGGACCTCGCCGACTTCAGCAACTGCTGGAGCGGGGCGAACGTGCCCTGGTCCGCCGGTGTGGCTCCGACGTGCAACCCGTGATCGCCTGAAGCCAAGATCGGCCGGACCGGCGGCGACCGGAGTCGCCGGGCCGCGGCCGACCGGGTCAAATGGAAGAAGCGGACCGGCCTCTCGAACACCGAGGGCCCGGTCCGCTTCATTGCGCGCGGGTTCTCAGTTGGAGAGACGCAGGTTTCGGTGAGTTCGGAAGTTAAGTCTTGTTGCGCGGGTTATCGGACCCGCGGCGGACTCTCCGAGGGGCAAAGGTCGGCCGGAAGTCGGGACGGCGCGGCAGTACTGACAAATGATGTGCAACAACCGGGGCGGCTGGCGGGTGACACGCGAGGCGTGGGCGCCAGGGGCGCAAGGCCTGCGGACGGACGCGCAAGAAATGATTTTCGGACTCACGCCGGAGCGGACGAACTGCCGACAGAGTGACGAAGACCCGGTTCGTCACCGGGGCGGGGTGCTGGGGACCTTCCAAGGGTCTACGCGTTTCGCGCGTCGGATCGGTCGGAAGGCTCCTTGCGGGTCGTGGACCACAAGAGAGCGGTCCGCTTTGGGTCAGGATGACCGACGGCTTCCGGAAGCTCAGGATGAGCGACGTACCGCAGCCAACTCAGTTGAGGCGCCGGTTCGCCGGTCGATGGCAGATCCCGCTGTTCGTTGTGGCGATGAGTCTGCTGGCCGCCGGTATTTGGCGCCTGCGTCCGGTCGAGCAGCCTCCCTCGTTTGATCAACTCTTCGAAAAAGCTGTTGGCCTGAAGGCGGCCCGGCTCTATCCCGAGGCGAGTCAGTACATCGAGTCGCTGATGAACGACCCGGAGAGGCCGCCGTCGCGGGAGGAGAAGGGCCGGCTTCACGCGCTAATGGCGGAGGTGATTTACGAGCACGAGCAGCAAAACGTCGTTCACGGCGTGAGCAACGCCGAGTCGATCCTCTCCAATCTGGACGCGGCTGTCTATGCGGGACAGAAGCCGACGGCGATGCGCCGACTGATGCGGGCCAAGGCCCGCGAATGGCTGGGTCAACCGGAGCGGGCGGTGGAGGAGTACCAGGCCGCCTTGGAGGCGGGCGTCGAGCACCCGTGGGCGATTCGGCGCCGGATCCTCCAGATCGAGCGCGAGGGCGACCGGCTGACCCCGGAAGCGCTGGAGAAGGAACTGGATGCGTTTGTCACCGCATCGGACATCGACGACGAGTTGCGGTACTGGGCGGCTGAGCAGCGGCTGACGTTGCTGGCCGAGGCGGGTCGATACGAGGACGCGGATCGATTCCTGTCGCGGCACGCCGATCGTTTCCGCGGCGACGCGGTGCGGGACGATTATGCGTACCTCCAGGCACTGGTTGACTACTACCTGGGTCGCGCGGATGAGGCGGAGCGCAAGCTGCGGGTATTGCGGGATCGGGCGATCCCGGGCAAGTCGCTGTACGCCCACACGGGCTGGCTGTTGGGGCGGATCTACCAGGACCACAAGGCGCCCCAGCCGGCGTTGTCGTTCTACGATGACGTGCTG
>JAPKGY010000508.1 GCA_026647385.1 Phycisphaerae bacterium
GCATCCACGCGATCGATCTGGCTCTTTGGCTGCTTGGCCCGGTGAAACGCGTGCAGGCGATGGCCCGAACGCTCCGGTGGAGCATTCGCGTCGACGACAACGCCGTTTTGCTGCTCGAATTCGCCGACGGGAAGGCCTTGGGGTACATCGAGGTCGGCTGGACCAGCCCGTCCGGCTTCGCCGGCATCGAGGTTATGGGCGACCGGGGCAGTATCGTCCAGGATTATCATGGGGCCCTCACCCTGACGACCGGAACCGTTTCCGCGGACGTGCGCAAGCAGCCGAGGTTCCGAACGCGAGTTATCGACCGTGCCCCGACGACCGGCGGATGGCGCATAGAGATTAACGAGGTGGTCAAGGCCTTTCGTCGCGGAGACGATCTGGGTATGGGAATCGACACCGGCGGGCGGGCGCTGGCGGTCGCCCTGGCGGCCTATGAATCGTCGCGTACGGGCCGGGCGGTCGACGTGTCACGGGTGAAGTAAGAGTAAATAGGAATTTTATTGGCGCAGTCCAAGGTCGGTCGTATACTGGTTTTGTTTCCGGCAGGTGAGTTTCGTTGCGGTGCGGCCATCTCTCCGCAGGTGAGTCGCCGTGGCGACCTGCCTGCAGAGAGACGCCTGCACCACAAGGGTCGGGCGAAACTGTCCAACCGGAAACGGCACTAGCCTCGGGCCCAAGTCCGAAAATGGTTCGTTTTGCTGTGGAAGACGGTGAGTCGCACCGCCTTCGGCGTCAAGTGATTCAGGTCAGAGAATACACTGCTGAGTGTGATGAAGGAGGGGAACGTGTACAGCCACTCACGGATCAGTCGTTCCGCAACGTGTTTCGCGATCCTGGCAGGGCTGGTTTCCGCCGGAAATGTGTACGCCCAGTTCAACGAGTGGCAGGGTTTTGACGGTACTCCCGACACGATTTTCGCCGTGCCCGACGGCACCGTGCCGTATTGGAGCGTCGCCGACGGATGCTCCGGGGCATTAAACGTCATCGGCGGGACCCGCGGCGACAACGGGTCCAAGTGCCTCAAGAGCCTGATGCCCCCTGGCGTCGGCACCCGCATGGTCCGGGACCTCACCCCCGGCCCCGCCGGCTCGACGATCGGCGAAATGGCCCATTCCGGGCTCGATGTGGTTTATCGGATCTTCCTGTCCGCCCGTGACGGCTCCGGGAATACGGGACAGGAGTTCTATCGGATTGTCGGCGGCCTGTACCCGGTCTTGGTCTTGGAAACGGACATCAACCCGGGGGCCGGCAGCTCGAGTCCCGCGAACATGTTCCAGCAGTGGCCCGGCGGCCTCGGCAACCTCTTCTTCAGCGCGGATGACGGTGCTCATGGCCGCGAACCCTGGCTGTCTTTCACCGCCGATGCCACCGTCACTCATGAAATGATCATGGACATCAATCCCGGACCGGCCGGCTCCAACCCCAGCGGGTTCTCGCCCGGACCCGTGCTCTCCAGCGCTCCGCGGATGGTGATTTTCGCCGCCGAGGACGGCACGAACGGGCGCGAACTGTGGAAGACCGAGCGCATGCCCGATGGGACCGCGCCAAGCACGAGCCTGCTGAAGGATATCAATACCGCCGCGCCGGGGGCCTCGTCCGATCCGCAGCAGATGACTCCCGTCATCTTCGGTTCCAACGCGGACGTCAAGACCTTCTTTACCGCGGTCGACGGCGCGCATGGCCGCGAGCTCTGGAGAACCGACGGCTCCTCGGCGGGAACCGTGATGCTCAAGGACTTTGCGGCGGGCCCCGCCGGCTCCAACCCCTCGAATCTGACGGCCGGCACGCCGCTTGTGGGCACGACCGCGACCCCGATGCTGCTTTTCACCGTGGACAGTGACGGGGCCAACGGCCAGGAACTTTGGAGGAGCCTGGGCTACATCGATGGGTCCGATACGGTGCAGGTCAAGGACTTTGGGGCGAGCCCGGGCAACCTCGTCTTCGCCCGCAGCCTCAACATCTTTTTCTTCACCGTGGGCAATGGTCTCTGGAAGTGCGACGGGACAACCGCCGGTACGGTTCTGCTCAAGACCTTTGCGTCACCGCCCGCGAATCTCACCGACGTCTCGCACGGGACGACCGGCTTCCTGTATTTCGCCGCGGATGACGGCGGCGGGGCGGGTGTCGAATTGTGGAAGGCGAGTACCACGTCGGCCACCCTGGTCAAGGACATCTGTCCGGGATCGGCCGGCTCTTCTCCGACGAACCTCTGCGCCGTCAACAGGCAACTGTTCTTCTCCGCCGACGACGGTACCCATGGCCGGGAGCCCTGGCGGACCGACACCGCCGCCGGCGCGGTGCTGATCCAAGATATCAACCCCGGGTCGACCGGTTCCGAGCCGTCCAACTTCTTCGCTTTCGACTGGGACAAGAGCCTTGCTTTCTTCGTCGCCGACGACGGTACCCATGGCCGCGAACTGTGGGAAAGCGACGGCTTCGAGGACCCGCCCTACAACGGAATGAACTACAAGTGGGATCTGACCTCGCTCATTCAGAGCAAGACCGGCGGAAGCCAGACCGCGGCGGTGGGCACGGACAATTCGCCCTTGTCCATCTACTGGCTGTTTGATAATCCGACGAACGGCGGCACCGAGTTCATGCTGGAAGCGGGACACCAAGTCAACACCTACGTCGAACTCACGGACGGTGTCGACCGCGTCCCGTTTACCATCACCAGCGTGGACTGCGGCGACGGCAACCTGCCTCGCCCGCGGGTCGCTTTGACCGACGGCAGCAACCACAACGCGATCGCCTTTGGCATGGTGGCCGTCCTGGACCCGGATCCGTGCGACCAGGACCCGCGCAGCGGGGGCAGCCCGGGCGTACCCTTCGCTCATGTCCCCGCGGTGTACGACGGACACGATTGGATCCCCATGGACCGGGTACACTTCCCGCCCGGCACGCCGACCAATCCTCCCTCCGGTACCAGCCTGGCCGAAGGGCCCTGGGCCGCACTGGCTCACGACGCCACGCTTCCCGGCAATCTGGTCCCCGCGACGGGTGACCCCTGGGCCTCCAAGCGTTTCACGCAGGTGCGAATGGACGTCTGGCAGAATCACATCCGGGTGATCTGGGCCAGCAAGAACTCCGGCACGCTCTATGTCGCAACCCTGCCTCGGCAATACAAGGGAGCGTTCAAGGCTCTCTACTTCGGCAATCGCGGGTGCATGCAGCCGGCCTATCCGTTCTACCTGGATACCCTGCACCTCTACGGAGGAGTTTTCACGGCCGGCACGGATCTCTACGGGGCGTGCTGCGAGCCGCACGGCGATTCCTGTCAGGACGTTCAATCTCAGGATGACTGTCCGGGCGGACGGTTCAAACCCTGGGGCAACTGCGACGACGCGAAGATCTGTTGCCCGGTTCCGTTCGCCGACGCCGACTATGACGGCGATGTGGACCAGGACGATTTCGGCGCGTACCAGGCATGCTACACGGGTACCGGCGGCGGCGTGCCTTCCGGATGCGATTGCCTGGATGCCGAAGGGGACGGCGACGTGGATGACGCCGATTTCATCGCGTTTGACAAGTGCTACACCGGCCCGAGCGTTCCGTGGAGCCAAAGCCTGACGCCACAGTGCTCGCCCTGATAAGCCAAGTGAGATCCCGCACGTCGGCGCATTTCCCCCGCGGTT